>JARFPZ010000129.1 GCA_029288035.1 Desulfosarcina sp. | reverse complement strand
TCACCGGCAAGGACGTTTACGACCGAGCTTCCGCCTGACGGGTCACCCCGCTCAGACGTCGATTATAACTATACGGCATACAACCAATTACCGCAGCCGGACTTGCACCGGCAAGATGCGCGGCCCTATGGGCTGCGAACGAACCACACGAAATACACGAACAAGTCTGACAATTTTTTTTAGTGTATTTCGTGTATTTCGTGGTTCAGAATCCAAGTTCCTTAAGATAAGCTTGCATCTTCGCCTGCGTCACCGCCAGCTCCGCCTCGATCTCCTCAATCTCCTTTTGGTTGGCGGCAATGTCTATTTCCGGCTCCGGTTCGAAAGTGTCGACGTAACGCGGAATATTCAAATTGAACTCGTTTTCTTCGATTTCTGCAAAGGAGGCGAGATAGGCGTATTTTTCAACCTCCTGCCTTTTGCGAAAGGTCGTCACGATCTTTTCGATGTCCTGCGGACGCAGTCTGTTCTGGTTGGTACTCTGTTCGAATTCGCGGCTGGCGTCGATAAAAACAACCTCGTGACCGGGCTTGCGGGATTTGTCGAAGATCATCAGGGCTGCCGGTATACCAGTGCCGTAAAATAGGTTGGCCGGAAGACCGATGACGGCGTCCAATAGATTTTCCCGGATGACCGCTTCCCGAATTTTGCCTTCCTGGCCGCCGCGAAACAGCACCCCGTGGGGGACTACCACACCGACGCGGCCGGTTCCTTCCACGGCCGTTGCCAGCATATGGCTAATAAAGGCCCAGTCGCCTTTGCTTTTGGGAGGGATGCCACGCTGGAAGCGGGCATAACGATCTTCGGCAGCTATTTCCTGACCCCACTTATCAAGGGAAAAGGGAGGATTGGCGATCACGATATCAAACTTCATCAAAGCATCGTCTTCGACAAATTGTGGGTGCCGGATAGTGTCTTCCCATTCAATATGAGCAGAATCCACCTCGTGCAGGAACATATTCATTTTACATAATGCCCAGGTGCTGCCGTTCATTTCCTGGCCGTAAAGGGCGAAATCGTTCGAGCCGACCTGCTTGCCGGCACGGATTAACAGTGACCCCGAGCCGCAGGCCGGATCGCAGATACGATCTCCCTTTTGCGGGGCTACGAGCCGTGCCAGGGTTTCGGAAACCGCCGCCGGGGTATAAAACTCGCCGGCTTTTTTACCCGCGCTGGCTGCAAATTTTTCGATCAGATACTCGTAAACATCACCGATAACATCCATATCGCCGTTATTGTCAGGTCCGAGATCCAATGCCGCAAAATCTTCCAGAAGGTTCTTGAGGCGGTTGTTGCGCTGGCGGGCCTGGCCCAGGTTGGCTTCGCTATTGAAATCAATGTTGTGAAATACATTGTGCAGTTTGGCTTTGTTGGCATCTTCAATACTCTCAAGCACCGTGTTGATCGTCTGCCCGATATCGCTGTCAAGTTTGTGATCATACAGGCAATCAAAGGATGCTTCTTCGCTGACAATAAAGCGCTCGCGCGCCATAGCCCTTTCGATGCGGACTTTGTCTCCACTGTATTTTTTCTCATACTCAGCCAATTTGGATTTCCTTATATCGCTGAGATATTTTACGAACAGCATGGTCAGGATATAATCTTTATACATCGCTGGATCGATGACACCGCGAAAAGTATCGCAGGCCCGCCAGACCACATTGAAAATCTCGGTTTTCCGTTGTTGTTCGTTCATGTTTTCACCGTCTGTTAATCTCGTTTTGAAGTTGCCTTGAGACAGATTCCCGTCATCAGGTGCTTCCTTTTTTCGGCCAGCTTTCTATATAATGCTTGTTCTTTTTGCAAAAGTTTGTTTATTTTTGAAACTTTCTTTTGCGTTTTATACGGTGGGAATGGGATATCAATGCTTTCCAGTAAAGCCCGTCTGACCACCGGCATATGAACTCCCCGCCCACTGAAGCGTTGAAGATATTCCTCGACAGGCGACTGGTTGAGATACCAGCTCAGATATTCCGGCAAAATTTCCGAATTGGTAATTCGTACAATAAAAAAACAGGCAGCTGCCAGCACGCCTTCGGGCAGTTTATCAACCATCACCGAAAAATTCCTTGCTCCACGGGCCATGAACAAGATGTCACCACTTTTTAGAAACCAGTCTTTACCGGACAGTTTGGGAGTGAACCGAACCAAAACGTCGGTTCGGTAGGACAGGTTAACCGCATCGACATCTTTTGCCTGTAGCAGAAGACAGGTGCCGTCGTCTCGGAGTTCGATTTTGCCGCGATTGATATATCCGCTTTGGATTTTGGCTATTTTTTTAAGTTTCATGATAAATTTTTTAATACCACAGTATACTTTTAACTGCAATAATATTTTTATTAAAATAATAATTATTTTGCAATAAATAATATTTTGCAAAATAATGCTTGACAAATATCATTTTATAATGCAATATACAGCATCTTGCAAATATTTTAGAAAGGTGCTCAGTTAATGGTTGGTGAAAAACGAAGACAACGAACATCCTTTACGCACTCTCTTCAACGAATCTCTGAGCGTATCGACAATGCATCCGAATTCGAGGTGGAATGGCGTGACGACATAGTTCGAGGAAAAGAAAAAACAATATTCCGCGTGAAAACTCTATGGGCTTTCGGATCCTGGGCAAAGGGGGCTTTATATTGCGGAGATTTGGATTTAATCGCCGATGTTGAAGTCATAGAAGGATACCTTCCGATGACTCCTACGCTTCGCAGAGTCTTGATCAAAGGTGCCCGGGATGTCCGCCTCTATGTCGGAACACCAGAAGAGAACAACTCCGGGGTACCTGTTGAAGATGCCATGCTGATCTGGTCGGTTTCAGACAAAAACTGGAAAAAAAACATTGCTGACATTAAACCAAACCCGGCTACCGAAAAGTTTGCCCGCAAAATCGATGCGATTCCGCTTAGAAGCGAGCAGCTATATGACGAAGTAGATTATTTAGAAAAATTGGTGGACTTGAAAACTGAAGATAGTTTGGACTGGATTTGGGTACCAATCTCAAATTTAGATTTGGATACAACCCATTGGTCTGATACTGCCGTTTCGTTTTATGAGCGTCTTAACGGTCACAGTGGGAAAAAGACGATGGAAGCCATGAGGTTCATCATCGATTGGTTTGAGATTAACGATCCGATTCAGACTTGGAACTATGATCATTCGAGTCGGGCCGCATTTACCATCAACGGAAACTTTGTCCATGTTGGACACCCACCCATTGATCTCAGGCGCCTGGACCATCATTCCTGCTCGGGGTTGATATTAGTGCCCCACATCACGAAACGCGGACCAAACGGAATCTGGAAAATCCACCGCGGCACAAAACATAGTTTGGAAAGAATGTTCCAGGATGTTAGCGCTTACTATCTCAAATGGAAGAACCAAAGACCGGCAGTGGTTCAAGTCCATACTGATTGGAGAAAAATTAATCTAATCGAGCTTTTTCGAAAAAAAATTGATGCGATTTCGTTTGCGCACGAAATTTCAGAAGAAAGCGCGCCGGAATATTACGTTTCAGAGGCCTCCGGAAAAGAGCTTCTTCGTATCATCAGTCTTATAGATCAGGTGGATATCGACGGGCAGGCATATGCGATAAGCCTTGAAGGTACGTGGTTTGATGACGAAGATTTCCCACGACCGAAACCCGAAGAATTGAAAAATATTTTTTTACGCTCAGTCGAACCTAATCCGGATAAATGACTCCAGAGCCTCTTTGGGTACTTTTAAACTCACTTCGTGGTTGGGGGGATACAACCAATTTGGCCTATATCAGAAAGGGCAAGATGGTATGAATAGTGCAAAAAGTTACCGAAACCACTGGCATATTGAACAGACGCAGACTCAAAGCGAAATTACTGATTTGCAGAAACAAACAGATCCTGTCCATATTCTTGCCGACGACCGCGAACACAAAAGCCACGTCATTGAATCACTCTTGGAATTTGATAACGTTGAAGTAGACATCCAGAGGCTTTCTCTTGGTGATTATAAGATTGATAACCGGATGATTGTTGAAAGAAAAACCCTAAAAGACTTTGCGATATCAATCATTGACGGCAGGCTTTTTAAACAAATGATTCGCCTGGCAAATTCCAAGTCCGAGAGTGTGCTGATTCTCGAGGGTACGGCCGGCGGCATTGCCGACCTTGGACTGACCAGAGAGGCCATGCAAGGGGCGCTGATTACCGTTTCCCTGATATTGGGCATACCGGTTCTGCGGTCTAAAAACCCGTCTGAAACCGCCAAATTAATTGTCTTTATCGCTCGCCAGATAGAATCAATGGCCAGGGGCGGTGTGCGCCGGCAGGGCTATCGACCCAAAAACAAACGGAAAAGACAGCTTTTTATCTTACAGGGATTGCCAGGCGTCGGTCCGCAAAGGGCCGAGCGGCTTCTCGCCAGATTTGGCAGTGTGGAGGCCGCCATTTCTGCCAGCAGCAGTCAATTGCAATCCATTGACGGGATCGGAAAAAGCATTGCTGACAAAATCAGATGGGTAGTCAGCGAACGGGGGTCAAACAGCGCTCCCGAGCCATGTGGCCAGGAACCAAGTCCAACTGAATCAATATTGCTCGAGACGCAAATTAAACCAAGCAACACCAAACAGGAGCTTTTCGTATGAATCAACCTGACGGTTTCATCGATCCCCACGGTGGATTTCGCAACCTCAAGTCGTATCAGATGTCGGAAATCGTGTATGATGCGACCGCAGTATTTTGTGACCGTTGGATCGGCCGCCGCTCCCGCACTCATGATCAAATGGTGCAGGCCGCCCGCAGCGGCAAGCAGAACATTGCCGAGGGCAGCATGGCCTCCGGCACATCCAAAAAGTTCGAACTGAAACTGGTCGGCGTTGCGCGAGCCAGCCTGGAAGAGCTGCTGCTCGACTATCAGGACTTTTTGCGACAGCGCAAGCTGCCACTTTGGGAAAAAGACCATTCGATGGCTCAAAAAATCAGAAACCTCGCTTTTAAAAAAGATAGGTCCTATAAGACCTATAGGACCTATATCGACGGCAGTCCTCCCGAGACTGCCGCCAACACCCTGATCTGCCTGATTCATCAGACCAACTTTTTGCTGGATCAACAGTTGCGGCAATTGGAGAAGCAATTTTTGGAGCAGGGCGGGTTCGCAGAAAAACTGTATCGAGCACGACAGGGCTCTAAAAGGCGATATCGATAGAAAGGACACAAAATGTTAAAAAAACTGTTAGAAAAACATTTCGGCTTCAATTCATTTCTAAAGGGCCAGGAGGATGTCATCCATAAAGTTGTGGAGGGTCAGTCCGCTGCCGCCATCTTTCCCACCGGTGCCGGCAAATCCCTTTGTTATCAGCTGCCGGCAATGGTGTTGCCCGGCATGACCCTGGTGGTGTCTCCCCTGCTGTCCCTGATGAAAGACCAACTGGACTTTTTGCAGGGCAACCATATCCCCGCCGCACGTCTGGATTCTACCCTTTCAAAAAGCGACTACAACGCGATTCTGGAGAGTGCCAAAAACGGTAAATTGAAAATTCTGATGATTGCAGTCGAACGGTTTAAAAACGAACGATTTCGGTCTCAACTGCAAAAAATGAATGTCTCTTTGCTCGTGGTCGACGAAGCGCACTGTATCTCCGAGTGGGGCCACAACTTTCGACCGGAATACCTAAAGTTACCGGCCTATCAGAAGGAATTCGGCATAAAACAAGCGCTGCTGCTGACCGCGACGGCAACCACCCAGGTCAGGGACGACATGTGTGCCAAGTTTAATATTCCCAAGAACAATGTCTTTGTCACCGGATTTTATCGCAACAATCTGTTTTTGCAGATTACGCCAACGGAGAATTCTGAAAAAAAGCTCCGGCTGCTTCAAAAAATCCAAAAAGCCCCCCACGACCCGACCATTGTTTACGTAACCCTACAGAAAACGGCCGAAGACGTTGCGGCTTTCCTTTGTGAAGAAAAAATAAACGCCCACCCGTATCACGCCGGGATGGATAACGAAAAACGAGAGCAGATTCAAAACAAATTCATGGATGGGAGTCTGGCCTGTATCGTGGCAACCATTGCTTTCGGGATGGGCATCGATAAGAAAGACATCCGCAGAATCATTCACTATGATTTGCCGAAATCGATCGAAAACTATAGCCAGGAAATCGGACGGTCCGGCCGGGACGGAAAGCCTGCGCTGTGCGAAGTGCTGGCCAATCGGAACAACATTCATATTCTGGAAAATTTTATTTATGGTGATACCCCGGAAAAAAAGTCAATTTTTCAACTGCTTCAAACCATAAAGGACAATAAGGGCTTTGTCTGGGAGACCCAAATAACGAAGTTGGCAAATGAATTGAATATCAGAGTATTGCCCTTAAAAACGCTGCTGGTTTACTTGGCGATGGAGAAAATTATTCGACCCAAGTTCACTTATTTCGGGGAATATTCTTTCAAATACATAACTGAGCCCACAAATATCATTAGCAGCTTTAAAGAAGAACGAAAGCAGTTTGTAACCGCGGTCATGAATCATTGCCATACCAAAAAAATATGGACGCATGTTGACATCCAGGCCATCCTTGACAGCTATGATACAGACCGGCAGCGGATTCTGGCCGCCCTGGAATACTTTGAAGAAAAGGGCTGGATTGATCTCGAATCCAGGCAGGCGGTGGACGTCTACGATATTCTGAACCAGGCCTTTAATATCGATGACATGGCGGAAAAAATGTATGCGTTGTTTAAAAAAAAGGAAAGCCTCGAGATCCAGCGAATACACAACATGGTCGGCTTTTTTGAAAGCGACGCTTGTATCAGCAAACGACTGGCCGGATATTTTGGAGAACATCTGACAAAAGAACGTTGCGGTCATTGCTCTTTTTGTCAAAGCGGAAAAGCGGTTCTGCCAACCACCACCGAATTGAAGCCCCTCTCCCGGTTTGAATATAAAAAAATCACCGCTGAATTTACCCAAGCCGTCGGCCAGCAATCCAGCGAAGTAAATTTAACCAAGTTTTTGTGTGGTATCTATACACCTGTTTTCTCGAAGCTGAAGATAAAACAACTGCCATATTTCGGGATCTTTGAAAGTTACCCATTTTTGGAGGTAAAAAACTGGATTGCGAGGGCAGCAACGTCGCAACCATCGGTCTGATTTAAGCCTGATTCAGAAACGAGCGTTTCAGCTTCCGTCCTTGCACGATAACGGCTTCCTGTCGTCTTTACCCTGATGTTATTCTTCGTCCTGCTGTTTATGAAACGTTAGGGTTTACTCCGGCAGCTGCTTGTTCAGGACGGTGTCGATGCCGACGCGGCGCGCCAGGTCGGATGTGAACAGGCCATCCGGATCGAGTCTTCGCTTGATCGCCAGGAGTTCCTGGTAGCGAGGATAGACGCGGTAGAACTGTTCGGACGTCAGGACCTGGTCCTTGGCGAGGTGAATCTTGCCGCCACGACGGACCGTCGCGTCAATGAGGCGGTCGACGGCCTGACGGCTGGTGGTTTCGTGTTGCGTCTTCGGGTGGAACTCGAAATTAAGGCTGTAGCCGTCTTCGGAGAACGAAATCAGGCATTCGTCTGCCTTGTGTGCGCGCAGGATGGTCGTGACCGGCGGGCAGGGTGACGATCGGCATATTCCCAGCAATTCGACGATCGCTTCGCGTGCGCTGGATCGCGGGAAAGTGAGCTGGACCGTGTACCCGCGCGGGCCGCAGACGAGGTGAGCCGGCGGCACCGTAAAGCTGGCCTCAAAACCGAATCTGAGGAAAAGTTCAGTGTTCGAAGAATATCCTGTCAGCAACGCCAGACGGCATCCAAGGTAGTAGAGACGATTAAATAAATTCATTACGGGTCGCTGGGCGTACAGTATGAGCGACAGGATGGGCCCGAATTTCTCATGGAGCGCAAGGCCGAATTGCCGGTGCTTTTCGAGGCGCTCGTAGCCCGCCTCAAGGATTTGTCGGCGATCTGATTCGCTGGCGTGGTGCTCGATCCACTTCGCAGCGTGGATCACTGAACGCCCGGTCTTGCGGCCACGGGCGTAGGCATCCACCCAAACGACGGCCGCATCGTGCGATTTCTCAACTTGGGCCATTGTCTCGAGCAGTGCATCGACATTGGGAGCCGGGAGGCGGTTGATTTCGACGAAAGGAGATGGGATCGGTTTGAGCTGAAGCGTGGCATCAAGGATGATACCGAGCAGCCCGATGCCGCCCACCACGGCCCTGAAGAGCTCGTGCGACCGGTCGATGGTAAGCGTCTCTCCGTTGGCGAGCAGGAGGGTGAGACGCACGATTTGGCGGGCGAAGCTGCCGTGGTGCCACGCATCTTTGCCATTGACGTTAGCACAAATTGCGCCTGCGACACTGGAGTGCGATTCGGTCGGGCTGGCGGGAAGCGTGAGCAGGTCGTGATGAACCGCCTGGTAGATATCTATGAGTCGCATGCCGGATTCCACGGTAATCTGCCCGGCCTCCTCGTCGAACTCGATAATCCGGTTCATGGCACTCATATCGAGGAGGGCGTGGCCGTCGTTAAGCGCAAGATCCCCGTAACCGCGCCCGGCCCCGCGTGCACAGATGGTGATACCGACCTGCCGGCAGTAGGCCAGCACCTCGCGGCACTGTTCAATCGTCCTCGGGCGGGCCACAAGGGAGCGCGTTCGGATGGAGCCAACCAGCGAGGTCACCTCTTTCCACTCCATGAAACTTGGGATTGTTGGGGTTTCAGATTGCATCGTGGATCTCCGATATCACACAACTATCCTACTGCGACAACTGACAGATGGATTTTCAGTATCGGATACAGGTCCTATTGTCAAGACGTCCCTTGGCTATCCACTATCCACCGACCACGATGTGCAAGGGTTAAAGACTTGAATTTACATCAGGGTCCTTAATAGCTGACATGCCGCTAATTTGTAAATAAACATCTTTTAGTCATTAGTCATTATTTTG
>JARFPZ010000053.1 GCA_029288035.1 Desulfosarcina sp. | reverse complement strand
CCCGGATCGTGTCCGGCCTGCTTAATTTCTCCCGCATATCACCGCCTGCATTTGGAGAAGTCCGGATTGAAGAGCTTATAAACCGATGTATTATATTGAGCCGGCATAAGCTGGAACTGAGCGACATTCGCCTCGAATTAGTCATTCAGTCCGATATCCCTCCCATAAATGGCGAGTTTAACCAACTGCAGCAATGCATTATTCAGCTCATATTCAACGCCCTCGACGCGATGCCGGAGGGGGGAATCTTAACTCTGGCGGGTCGCCATGAGACCGACGAACAATTGGCCCTGATTGCTGTAAAGGACTCCGGAAACGGCATTGCCCCGGACGATCTTCCCTATATTTTTGAACCTTTTTTTACGACTAAAAATGAAACATTTGGTGTCGGACTTGGCCTGTCGACGGTTTACGGAATTATGGAGCGGCACAATGGCACCGTCGAGGTCGAAGGGCATCCGGGTGCAGGTACCGTCTTCAAACTAAAGCTGCCGCTATCCTGACTGGGTGCGCAGGTAAGTTGGATGCAAAGCAAATACATCTAAAAACGACCCACTCAAACATTGGAATACCGGGAGGTCGAAAGTGATTAGGATCGGTTTTTACATCTGTCATTGCGGGATCAATATCGCCTACAAGGTTCGGGTCGAAGAGGTGGCGGCCTTTACCCGCCGGTTGCCAAATGTAGTCGTTGCCAGAGACTATAAATTTATGTGTTCGGATCCCGGACAGGAGATGATCGAAAGGGATATCAAAGAATATGCCTTGAACCGGGTGGTGGTCGGCTCCTGTTCACCGCGGCTGCATGAAAAGACATTCCAGGGGGCCTGCCAGCGCGCCGGGCTCAATCCCTATATGTTTCAGATGGCCTCTGTACGCGAGCAGGTTTCCTGGGTGACGGAAGATGAGGAGGAGGCCACCCGCAAAGCCAAAACTCTGGCAGCAGCGGCCATCAGCCGGGTCAACTACCATCATGAGCTCGAAACCCGGCAAGTATCCGTTCATCCGGATACCCTCGTGGTAGGCGGCGGCATAGCGGGAATGCAGGCCGCGTTGGACATCGGCAATTCCGGTCACAAGGTCTATCTGGTGGAAAAAGGTACCACTATCGGCGGTCACATGTTGCAATTCGATAAAACATTTCCCACGCTTGACTGTGCCGCCTGCATCGGTACGCCCAAGATGGTGGAAGTCGCCCAGAATCAGAATATCGAATTGCTATCCTACAGTGAAGTAAAAGAGGTCTCAGGATACATAGGCAATTACACCGTTAAGATCCTTCGCAAGCCCCGCTACGTGAAAGAAGAAATTTGTACCGGGTGTGGGGAGTGCATCAACGTTTGCCCGGTGTCGGTACCCAGCGAATGGGATGAGGAATTGGGGGCCAGAAAGGCGATTTACAGATCATTTCCCCAGGCAGTTCCGATAACATTTTGCATTGATAAAAAGGATCGGGCACCCTGCGTGGTCACCTGTCCGGCCGGTATCAATGTCCAAGGATATGTTCAGCTTATCGCCCAGGGTAAGTATCAGGAGGCGATTCAACTCATTATCGAGCGACTCCCCCTGCCGGGTGTATTGGGGCGGGTTTGCCCCCACCCCTGTGAAAGCGATTGTCGAAGAGCAGAGGTTGATACACCGCTTGCCATCAGAGACCTGAAGCGCTTTGCCGCCGATCAGGTGGACCTGGATGAGCTGCCGCTGCCGGAAATAGAAGATCGCCCCGACAAAATTGCAGTGGTGGGTTCCGGTCCGGCCGGTCTGACGGTGGCATACTATTTAAGGCTGAGAGGTTTCCAGGTCACAATTTTTGAAGTGCTTGATAAATTGGGCGGTATGCTGCGTACGGGTATTCCGGATTACCGCCTGCCGCCCGACACCCTGGACAAAGAAATCAATCATATTCTCCGCCTGGGGGTGCAAACCCGCACCGGAGTTCGGTTCGGAAACGATTTTACGCTTCATAGTCTGGAAGAAGAGGGCTATGCGGCCGTGTTCTTAGGGGTTGGGGCTCATAAATCAATGACTTTGAGAATATCCGGAGAACAGCATACCGCCGGTGTCATCGATGCCCTACGTTTTTTAAGAGAGATTAATCTGGGCAACAAATCATCACCCGGAAAAAGAGTGGTGGTTATCGGCGGAGGGAATGTCGCCATCGATACGGCCCGGGTGACCAAACGTCTCGGGGCTGAATCCGTCACGGTGGTCTACCGCCGGTCGGAAAAAGAGATGCCGGCCTACGCGGAAGAAATAGAGGGTGCCAAAGAGGAAGGGGTCGAATTTTTATTCTTAACGGCACCCCATCGAATATGCACTGAAATGGGTAAAGTGACGGGATTTGAATGCCTCAAAACGACCCTGGGTCCTCCGGATGCCAGTGGGCGACGGCGTCCGGTACCGGTGGAAAGATCCGAGTTTATCATCGATTGTGATGTGGTTATTCCGGCCATCGGCCAGCGGATCGATACATCATGGGGCGATCGAGAGCCGGATTTACAGCTAACCAAATGGGATACCATTCAGGTCGATTCCGATACCATGCAGACCAGCATCCCCTATGTCTTTGCCGGCGGAGATGCCGTTACCGGTCCGGCGTCGGTGATAGAAGCTGTCGCAGCCGGCCATAAAGCCGTCGAGGCGATTCACCGATTCATCGATGAAGAAGATCTTTCGCAGTACGCTCAGGATTTGGCCGAGCAGCAACCTTCGGGTCAAAGCTGGCAGGAAATTCCGGAAGCTATTGTTCCGGAGACGAGGGTCACCTCTCGGCATCAGGACATCGGCAAACGTATTGGTTCCTTCGAGGAAGTCAACTTGAACTTTTCCGAAGCCGAAGCCCAACAGGAAGCGCGACGTTGCCTCAATTGCGGTATTTGCAGCGAATGCATGGAATGTGTGCGGGTCTGTGAGGCCAACGCCATTGATCATGCCATGAAGCCCCGGGAAATTGAGGTCGAGGTCGGCAGCATAATTTTAGCCACCGGATACGATACGTTCGATCCCACTCGAATGAAGCAGTACGGATACGGAATTTATCCCAATGTCTTTACCAGCCTTGAATTCGAACGTCTCAGCAATGCCACCGGTCCTACGGGGGGCAAAATTCTTATCCGCGATGAGAAGGGCGAATTTGCCAGAGTCCCACAGAGCGTGGCCATTCTGCACTGTGTCGGCAGCCGCGATGTGAATTATCACGAGTACTGCTCACGGGTCTGCTGCATGTATGCGCTGAAATATACCCACCTAATCAAGGAAAAGGTCGGACACGATACAAAAATATACGATTTTTATATTGACCAGCGCTGCTACGGCAAAGGTTATGAAGAGTTTTATCGCCGCTGCCAGGAGGAAGGTACCAATTTCATCAGAGGAAAAGTGGCGGAAATAACCGCTCAGGCCAGCCGACCGGAGGAGGAAGGCAAGCTCATTGCCATTGCAGAGGATACCCTGTTAGGCACCCGTCTGCGCCTTGCGGTGGATATGGTGATTTTGTGCGTCGCCATGGAGGCTCGCCAGGACGCGGCTGAAGTCGGCAGGACTTTCGGCGTCAACCTGGGGGCGGACGGGTTTTTCCTGGAAGAACATCCCAAGCTGGGGCCTTTGAATACGGCCACTGACGGTGTCTTTCTGGCCGGGGTCTGCCAGTCACCCAAGGATATCCCGGATGCCGTTGCCCAGGCATCCGGTGCCGCCGCTAAAGCGCTTTCCCTCGCAACACTAGGCAGAGTGGAGGTTCCATCGACCATTGCGTGGATTGATCCGGATATTTGCGCAGGGTGCCAAACCTGCATCGGGTTATGCCCCTACAGTGCCATTGAGTTTGACGAACGCCATGTCGTATCCGTTGTCAATCAAGCGCTTTGCAAAGGATGCGGCAGTTGTGCCGGATCTTGTCCCAGCGATGCGGCCCAAGTCAGGCATTTTAAATCAAAACAACTCTTCGCTGAATTCGAGGGTATTATGGATGCGTTGGACGCAGTGGGAATGTGATGGGAATTCGGAAGTTGGAATGCGGCCTCCGGCCCGTAGGGGCCATATGGGCCTACGCCCCGGAGGGAAGGCGGAATGGGGAAGTGGGAAAGGATGGAAACTGAGAAGATAAGAAGATTAGAAGGTAAGAAGGAGTGACGAAGGATGGAGGCGCCCATGGAAGACTTTGAACCGACCATCATTGCCTTTGTTTGCAACTGGTGTACATATACCGCAGCGGATCTGGCCGGGACGTCGCGATTGTCCTACCCTAAAAATGTTCGTTTGATTCGGGTAATGTGCACCGGCATGGTGGATCCCCAGTATATTATCAAGGCCTTTTTAGAAGGTGCTGATGGCGTACTGGTCAGTGGCTGCCATCCCGGTGATTGCCATTATATCAACGGAAATTACAAGGCTCGCCGGCGAATTAAGCTGCTCAAAGAGATACTACCACAAATCGGTTTTGATCAACAACGGCTGCGATTAACCTGGATCGGTGCCAGCGACGGCATCCAGTTTGCGGAGATTATGCGGGATTTGGTGGCCCAGGTTAAAGTCTTGGGGCCGAGTCAGGCCAAGTTGAAGATGGTGATTTGAGTTGCGGGTTACGGGTTACAGGTTGCGGGGTACGCGTTACGGGTTGCGAGATGAAAAAAGTTATTCGTTACTAGTTCAGACCTGGTTGAATAGTTTACTGGCTAAATGGTTGATTAGGTAAATTATCGAGATAATTTCAGAATGTTACGATTGTTGAAAAATGAAGTGTCCAATTATTTTGCAATGAGATAAATTCATGTTTACAACTACTTAACCAATCAACGATATTTATAGTGAATAGTGGTTAGAAAGAATTCGAGGTAAAATCTGCAGTGGAACGGATCGCGATGCCAAATAACGAATAACGAATAACCATTAACAAGTTACGGAGGTACTGATGGCGGTTACGGCTAAAATTGATGTGAAAGAAAATGACATATTAGGATCTCTGCGCGACCTTTTTAAGGAGATTCTGGAGCTTGAAGACATTCATGCAATTTTAGTACCCCAGCATCTCCCAATGAAAAACATGGTGATGCCCACACTGGTGACGGATCCTGACCACCTTACGGGCGTCGATCCCCTGGCACCGGCCTTTGCCATGAACGCAGCCAAAATTGTTTCCCGGCTGACGCGTAAACCCATGGGCGGTAAAATTGCAGCGGTTCTGCGCCCTTGCGAAATCCGGGCCTTTATCGAACTCGTAAAACTCAAGCAGGGTCGCCCGGATGATCTCATATTGATCGGCATTGATTGCCTGGGGGCTTTTCAGAATCAGGATTATTTTCAGTATGCCGGGCAAAACGGGTCGGAGCCAACCATGCGGTTCTTTAACGCTTTTCTAAACGGAAAAACAACGGAAATGGAAGGTATCCATCTTTCTGCCGCCTGCAAGGCCTGCGAATATCCGGTCGCGGCCAGTGCCGATATCCAGATCGGACTGTTTGGCGCGGAGATTAACGCTCATTATCTGGTCCAGTCGCAAACCGACGCCGGGACAAATATTTTAAATCAGCTCAGCCTTACTGAAATAGCCGAACCATCAGCCCGCCGGGATGCCATCCGTTTGCTGGTTGAGCGGCGCACGCAATACCGGGATGACATGTTTGCAAAAACGTCTGAGGCCACCGACAGTCTGGAAAAAATGACGAACTATTTTGCAACGTGTGTAAATTGTTACAACTGTAGAGTGGCCTGTCCAGTCTGCTACTGCAAGGAATGCGTATTTGTCACCGATGTCTTCAACCATGATCCCTCCCAGTATTTGCAATGGGCCAATCGCAAAGGAATCATCAAAATGCCCACGGACACCCTATTTTTTCACGTTACGCGACTGGCTCACATGAGTACAGCCTGTGTGGGCTGCGGCCAGTGCTCAAATGCATGCCCCAATGATATTCCGGTGATGGAGCTCTTTCGCACCATCGCCCAAGGCACCCAACAGGCGTTTGACTACGAGGCTGGCAGAAGTCTTGAAGAAGATCCGCCGTTGTCCGTATTTCGTGAGGAGGAATTTTCTGAGGTAGTGGGGATTGAATGAAGTCGGAAGGTGGAATGCGGAATTCGGAAAACAGAAGACAGAAAGATCGAAACAGAGAAGATAAGAAGATTAGAAAGTGAGAGGGAAAGAAGGCGTGACGAAGGACGAGGGACAATGGGAAAAGGCGCAGGGGGCATAGGGCGCAGGGCAAAGGGCATAAGGCGCAGGGCATAGAGATATAGAAAATTTTTAAGGCGGAATTCGGAATGCGGAATGCGGAATACAGACAGAAGTAAAGAGAAGCTGGGAAACCTAAGGTTGAAAGCTGATGGGATCGCAACTGAGAAGGTGAGAAGATGAGAAGGTAAGAAGAATTGAAGCGGGTGCTTCGCGAATTGATATTGGAAAATGAGGTAAACCTTATTTTTTAGAAAAAGAACAACGGAGAGAAATGCATGAACCGCAAAATCGGTAAAGCATTGGTGGTCGGCGCCGGAATCAGTGGCATTCGGGCGGCGCTGGACCTGGCGGAATTCGGCTATGGCGTTACCCTAATAGACCGGACACCGCACATCGGCGGTATCTTGAGTCAGCTCGACTATCAGTTTCCCAGCGATCGCTGCGGTATGTGTAAAATGTTGCCTTTGGTGAATCGGGACATAAGCTCCCAGTATTGTCTGCGCAAGGGCTTGTTTCACGAAAACATCGACATTCTGCTGTCCACCGAAATAATTTCCGTTGACGGTGAAGCCGGAGGATATCAAGTGATGCTCAAGCAGCATCCGAATTGGGTGGATGCGGAGCGATGCATCGGCTGCGGCAAATGCGTCGATGTGTGTCCGGTTGAGGCTCCGGATGATTTTAATGCCGGTCTGGCGAAACGCAAGGCCATTTACTTGCCGGTTCCCCATGCCATCCCCAATCCTTATGTGATCGATTTTGCCGCCTGTACCCGCTGCGGTGCCTGCGTGGAGATTTGTCCGACCGAGGCCATTCAATTGCCGGAACAAGTCCGCGAGGGATTTCGCATTCTGGTCGTCGATGATGAACTCATTGTGCGCGATTCCCTCAAGGAATGGCTGGTGGAGGAAGGCTTTTCGGTTGACATGGCCGCCTCCGGTTTGGAAGCGCTAGATCAGCTAACCAAGCAACCCTATCAACTAATGCTGCTCGATATCAAAATGCCGGGAATGGACGGGGTTGAAGTCCTGCAAAAGGCCAAAGAGAGCTCACCCGATTTGAAGGTGATCATGATGACGGCCTATGCCACGGTCGAGACGGCCGTGGAAGCCATGAAAATTGGTGCCCTAGATTATCTGGTGAAACCTTTTGATCCCGAAACCATGGTGCCGATGGTCTTACGCATATATCAGGATCTGGCTGCGGCTGAAGGTCGGCAGATAGAGGTCGGTGCTATTGTGCTTTGCGGCGGTACTGACTTTTTTCAACCCGACAGCAAAAAGGACCCTTTTGGTTACCGGGCCCATCCAAATGTCGTCACTAGCCTGGAGTTTGAACGCCTGCTGAGCGGCACCGGTCCCAATCAGGGACGGCTGGTACGACTGTCAGATGGCAAACCGGTTCAAAAAATCGCCTGGATTCAATGCATCGGTTCCCGGGATTTACAGACCGATGCCGATTTTTGCTCCAGCATTTGTTGCATGGTAGCTATCAAGGAAGCGCTGTTGGCCAAAGAAAAAGCACACGCAGATTTGGAAACATTCATTTTTTACATGGAGATGCGGACATTTGGCAAAGGATTTCAACGCTACCGGCAGCAGGCCGAAGATATCCACGGTGTCTGTTTGGAAAGAGCACGGATCCACTCGGTTGTGCAAGATAGAAACAGCCAGGGCCTGGTTATCCGCAGTGTGGATCTCTCCGGTGCAATCCAAGAAACCACGGTTGATATGGTGGTGCTGACCGTCGGACAACGACCGTCGGTCGGCACTAGGGAGCTGGCCGAGATGCTGGGGCTTGAGCTGAACACCTGGGGATTCGGACAATCCGAGCCATTTTCCTTAACCCGCTGCGGACAGCCTGGAATTTTATTGGGTGGCTCGTTTACCGGCCTCAAAGACGTCGGTGATTCGGTGATCCAGTCATCGGCCGCCGCGCTGAACGCCTCCCGGGTGATTCATTCCGGCGGGGGCAGCTTGGCGATGGAATCTCCTCCAGCCGTTCCAGCAGCCGATCTGATGCGGGAGCTACCCAAAATTTTGGTGGTGGTTTGTACCTGTGGGGGGCAACTTTCAAAGAGTGTTGAGCCGCAGAAAATCGCGCAACAACTTAAAAACGATCCCCTGGTGAATCGGGTCGAATTTTTAGAGCACACCTGTACGGCCAAAGGCTGGGAAAGTCTCGTGCAGCTGGTTGAAACGAGCAAACCCAACCGGGTCCTGATCGGTGCCTGCCTGCCCTATGTTTATCAACGCAAACTGAAAGAACTTGCTCAACAGGTCGGATTGGATCCTGCTCTTATTGAAGTGGTGGACCTTCAGCCGATGATATCAGCTCAAAGCTCCCCGGAGGAATCTGCTCCGCATTCCAAAGGGAAGGCAAAGCTCAACGCTCAAGGCAACCTTTCAGCTTTCAGCTGTCAGCTTTCAGCCCTGCAAATGGGAACTGCCAAACTCAAATGGGCGGAACCCGGGCCTGTCGCCACAGTCCCGATCATCCAAAAAGCGTTGGTTATCGGTGGTGGTATTGGGGGTATGACGGCAGCCCTGGCCATTGCCGATCATGGATTCAAGGCGGATCTGGTGGAAGCAAGCGAGCATCTGGGGGGAAATCTGACCTGGCTGCAGCGAACCCTGGAGGGTCACTGCCCAACCACACTGCTGGAGGATACCCGGGCCGAGGTGGCAAAACATCCTAACATCAGCATTCACACCCAGACGCAGGTCATCACCTCGATCGGTGATGTGGGACAGTTTCACACAACCATAGAGGGCCCGGAAGGGCTGGTCCAGGTACTGTCTCATGGGGTGACCATTTTCGCCACCGGAGGCAGAGAGGCGCAAACCACCTCTTTCGGGTACGGAACGAGCCCGTCTATTATCACCCAGAAGGAATTGGAGCAAAAGCTGGCCAACGGTACGATGGATCCCGGGCAATTAAATTCGGTGGTGATGATCCAATGCGTGGATTCGCGCGAAGAGCCTCGTAATTACTGCAGCCGGGTCTGCTGCGCGACGGCCTTGAAACATGCCTTGCATCTCAAGGAAAAGAATCCCGATCTTTCGATCTATATTCTCTATCGGGATATGATGACCTATGGATTTGCCGAGACCTATTACACCCGGGCCCGCGAAGCCGGAGTGATCTTCATCCAGTATCGGACCGATGATAAACCCAGGATCCAAACCGGAAAAGAACGCCCGGAGGTAGCGATTTTGGAACCGATTCTCGGGCGACAGCTCAAGATCGAGGCCGATCTGGTGGTCCTGGCCACCGGCCTGGTGTCGAATCTGACGGAAGATTTGGCCCAAAACTTCGGTGCATCTTTGGACCAGGACGGATTTTTTCAGGAGGCTGAATCCAAGTGGCGGCCGGTTGATGCCTTGAAAGAAGGGGTGTTTGCCTGTGGTCTGACCCATTCCCCGCGAAACATTGCCGAAACCATTGCCACAGCCGAGGCGGCGGCCGAACGGGCGTTGAGAATAATATGCCATGAACACCTCCCGGCGGGGAAAATCCTGGCACAGGTGCATCACAGCCTTTGCAGCTTGTGTGAGCGCTGCATCGATGCCTGCCCTTACGGTGCCCGGAGTATTGATTATGAAAATGAAAAAGTGCAAATCAACCCGCTCATGTGCCAGGGATGCGGTGCCTGTGCTGCTGCGTGCCCAAACAGTGCTTCAATTTTGGAAGGATTTTTAGAACAGCAGATGTTTGAAATGATCGATGCGGCCGTGGGGCATGGGGCATAGGGTAGAGAGAGGCCTTTGAATAGGAAATGAGCTGGGAGGCTGAAAGCTGAAGGTTTAGAAACTGAGAAGATAAGAAGATTAGAAGGTGAGAGGCAGAGAGCAAGGCGCATGGGGCGCAGGCTGAATCCCGAATGAAGGAAACAGAAGCTGGTAGTCTCACGCCTTAAAGCACAAAGGTGAAAGTAGAAGGCCTATATACGGAGATGTTAAGAAGGTTAGAAGATGAGAAGCTGTGCCAAAGACGCACATGGGCACACGCAGCCATTAAAGAGCTGAAAGCTGAAGGGATAGAAACTGAGAAGATGAGAAGATTAAAAGGTGAGAGG
>JARFPZ010000047.1 GCA_029288035.1 Desulfosarcina sp. | reverse complement strand
CACTCGGTCTCCGGCAGGGGCTTGCCCACGGTATCGGGCCGCACATCACCGTCCCGATGCATGTAGGCGATTCCGACAATTTCGGTCTGGCCGTAAATCTGTTTCAGGTTGACACCGATGGCCTGGTAAAACGTGAACAGCTCGGGTCCAAGCGCCGCGCCACCAGTGTAGGCCCGCCGCAGTCTTCGCAGACCGATCTGGTTGATCAAAGGATCGAACACCAGAGTTTTTCCCAGCCAGGCAGCAAAACGCAAGGAGGCGGGCATCGGTTCGCCGCTCATCCGGTATCGGGCCGCTTTTTCACCAATCTTGATGAATTTTTCGTAAATCAGGCGATTCAGCCAGTAGGATTCGTCAATCTTAAGCCATATCTGGGATCGAATGGTTTCGTATATCCGGGGCGCGCCGAACATGAAGTGGGGCCCGATCTCCTTGAGATCCTCCATGCTGGTTTCCACCGACTCCGGAAAGTTGATGGTGATCCCGGTGGCCATGGCCACCCCGAAAGAATTCATCTGCTCGCCGATCCAGGCAAAGGGCAAAAAGGACAGATATTCGTCGGTGTCCTCGAGTTTGTCGACCTTGGTGAGTTGGATGCCCATGTTGATGTAGTTTTTATGGGTCATCATGGAAGCCTTGGACAATCCGGTGGTTCCCGATGTCAGGCAGAAATGACAAACATCATCCGGTCTTCCCTGGTCGATCAGCTCATCGAATTTTCCGGGATGTTCAGCATGAATCGCTTCACCCAGTGCATAAAGATCCTCTATGAAAAGAAACCAGTCGTCGGATCGGTAGCCACGCATGCCACGTGGGTCCTCGTAGATCACCCTGCGCACCCAGGGTATGCGGTCACGGATCTCAACCAGTTTGTCTACCTGTTCCTGGTCGTCGCAAAAAACGGCTGTGACATCCATATATTCGATCAGTTGGGCAATTTCATCGGGCAGGGTGGTTTGATATATCCCGGCCGAGACCGCCCCGATGGACTGGGCACCGATGGCCATGAAGATCATCTCCGGGATATTGTCCCCGATCAATGCCAGCTTGTCTCCTTTTTGGACACCCACTTTCTCGAGACCCAGGGCGATTTTCCGTACGTGGTTGTAAAAGTCGTTCCATGTGTAATTGTTCCAGTATCCAAAATCTTTCTCACGCAGGGCGACCTTGTCGCCGGTCTCGTTCACCCGCCAGCGCAGCAGCTGTGGAATTGTAAAATTGAGTAGTTCGTTTGTGCCTTCCATCCGGATTATTCTTCTCCAATGTAGGCTTCAATTACCTTGGGAATTTTGACGACCTCATCCGGCGTACCGAAGCCAATCAGCTCTCCAAAATCGAGGACATAGATGCGGTCTGATATGTCCATGACAACACCCAGGTCGTGCTCCACGAGGACAATGGTTGCCTCACGCTCTTTCTGAATATCGATGACGAATCGCACCATATCTTCTTTTTCTTCGATGTTCATGCCCGCCATGGGTTCGTCGAGCAGGAGCAGCTGAGGCGCCAGGGTAAGGGCGCGAGCCACCTCGACCCGTTTTTGAATCCCGTAACTCAGACTTCCCACCGGGTGCTTGCGGTGAGGTTCCAGCTCCATGAAATCGATGACTTCTTCCACAAATTGCCGGTTTTTCGCCTCCACTCTGGAAGCTTTACCAAAAAAAATAGCGGCATGCAGGAGGTTGTAGCGCAAATGTTGATGCCGGGCCAGCATCAGGTTGTCCAGAACCGTCATGCCGCCGAACAATTCAATATTCTGGAAAGCCCGCGCAATGCCGAGGCTGGAAACCTGGTGCGGTGAGGCTTTATTGAGTTTGTGATCCCCGAAAAAAATATCGCCCGACGTCGGATGATAAAACCCGGAAATACAATTCAATAAACTTGTCTTGCCGGCGCCATTGGGACCGATAATAGAGGTGATCAAACCCGGCTGGATCTCCAAACTGACATTTGACAAGGCCTTCAATCCGCCAAAAGATAAGGTGACATCTGATATGGCTAATTTTTCCATACTTACCAGTGATACGTAAGGCTTATGAATTATATTCATTTCGTGGAAGGTTATCTATCGGATATAACCTCTTTAGTCAAACTATAAAAAAATGTCAAGTTGATAAGATAGTGGGAAAATAGTGGGTAATACCCACTACGAATCATAGGATAAAAGGTGAGATCTCAGGTTTATTTTCTTGTTCCTGAGCCCGAGCTTTTGGCGGATATTGTATCGATGAAATAATACCGTATTTTTGGATATACAGAGTAACTCTGCGATCTCCTTATTGGTTTTACCCTCCTTGACAAGATTTGCAACCCTTACTTCCCCCGGTGTCAGATTTAAATATTTTGAAGACAGTTTGCTGATGAAAGGTGATATCATATTGCTTAGATTCGAATCAAGGATGTTGATCAGCGTTTTCTGGTTGGTATTGAGCTGGCTTTTTTTCAACCTTTCAAGGTAAGGTGAGATTAATTCCTTAACATTGGACAAAACGTTTTCAGCGAGCTCTTTCTTATCGTCCTCTCTCTGTTTCAACAGGACTTTTAAAGCCGTGTTGACTTCTTCCAGGTGGTGGGATTGGGCTTTAAATCTATTGCCCTGTTTTCGCAGGGCTTCTTCAGCCCGGATACGTTCGTCAATTTCCTGTTCAAGCTTGGCATTGATTTTCGCCAATTCGGCGGTTCTTTCCTGCACCAGATCCTCAAGATGATCGTGATACTTTCTCAGCTCTCTTTCGGTTTTTTTCTGGACACTGATATCCCGTAATATAACGACGTTGCCGGCCGGCTGGTCATCGCGGTTATAGTAAAGAGTGGAACTTAGCTGAACATCCAGTACCCGACCGTCTTTGGTCATGCGCCGGGTTTCAAACAGCTGAATTTTTTGGCCGCTGAGCATCCGCTCGATAGCGGCTTTTGTTTCCGGCCAGTTTTCCGATGGGACAAAATCGATATGCTTGCCCAGCAAATCTTTACCGGAAAATCCGAAGGTTTGTTCAAAAGCAGGATTAACATAGGTCACCTTGCCCTGAATATCGTAAAGAACGATGGGGTCGGGCGAGGACTCCAGAAGCAGACGATAGCGCTGTTCACTTTCCCTTAGCGTTGCTTCGGTGCGTTTTCTCTCTGTCAGTTCCCGTCGCACATCCGCATATAATTTACCCTTGTCGAGGGCCACCAGCGCCAGTTCGGCAAAGCGACCCAAAACGGCGATGTCTTCGTCTGCAAATTGCCTGTCGGGCGTCACACTGGCAAGGCCGATGACGCCGTGCATCCGGTCACGGCCCTTCAACGGGATCCCCACCACAGAATGAAGATCATCCAATGCTTTATCACTGAGGCGCCCATCCCAGGAACGGTAATCCGCCACCAGCAAGGGATGTTCGACTTCCCAAACTTTACCGCCCATGCCCTCGCCCGGTTTCACCCGCCGGCCCAGTTGATTTTTAAAAAAACCCATGCCGACCTGCATTTGCATTTCGCTGTCACCGGGTTCCCGCAAATAGATAAATCCATGTTCGGTTCCAGTCAGCATCGCAGCCCGCTGCAGGACGGCCACCAGCAACTTTTCTTTATCCAAATGGTCGATCAACCCCAGAGACGTCTCGTGCAGGGCTGTCAGATAATTATTTTGCCGGCGCAGGGTTTTTTCAGTTTGTTTGAGCTTACAGATCTCTCTTTCAAGCTCATCGGCGCGATGCATCTGCGCTTCGTAGGTTTTATCCCTGCTTTTTATATCTAACACGCCCTCATCCCTCCGGGATAGGAATGACGAATTTCGAATGACGAATGAATAACGAAGGTATTCTGTCTTTTTGAACTGTAATTATTGTTACAAAAACGATGGAGCGAAGCTCCTTCCAAAATTCGTCCTTCGTCAATCGTCATTCCTAGCCGTTTTCTGGATGTAATAAAAATCGCAGTGAGTTCATCAGCTTCTTTGAGCAGTGGATCGACAAGATCTTTCTTAATAATATTCTCATCAACAATGAACTCTAACTAGAAATACGATTCATCGGCTTCTTCAATGACAATGCTGACCTTGGATATAAAACCTGCTCTTGATTGCGCAAGGCAAGCAGCCCTGTAATTAGCTGCAACTGAGGTGGAACATCTGTTTAATTGTCCCCGAATATGATTTCCTAACGGGGTATTTGGCAATGCCATTGCCAGCTTAACACATCGATGTGCAAACGCTTTTGTTCTGTTCTTCAGTTCATCACTCATAATTTATCATTCAACAATCGTCATTTAAAAAAGTTCGTCATTCGACATTCGTCAATCTTCATTCCTATCGGCTTCCAGCCGGAAAAATCATATCCCTCAAGTATCCCCTTCAAAACCGATAGTCACTGTCTTTCCTTCGACAATGACCGGGACTTTTCGCGTTCCGTTGGAGTACTTTAGCATGGTTTCAAGATACCCGACCACTTCTACCACATTAAAATACTCAACCTGACGGCCTTCTTTGGCAAATGCTGCACGAGCTGCCCGAGTGTAAGGTCAGGCATCCTTGCCGAAAATCAGTATCTTATCTGACATTTTTCCCTCCTCTTTGTTTGGTGGCTATGGCCTTAGCGCTGCGATTCGCAATTACAGCCACGCATAATTATTGACCAATCCAAGATGATTGCTCACTCAGCACCAAGTCCTGAGTGAGTAAATATGTCATCGTATTTACGAATCGATGGACTTAGCCCCAAGTTGCAGTGTTAGGGTTAAATTGTATTCATTTTTTTTATGTAATTGCAGATATTTATCGCAAAGATCCTATCAGCCATTTCAATTGTTGTCAACAATTTCAAATTGACAACGATACCGGTTCTGATAGATAAATAAAAGATAGAAAGGCTATTTGTGGTGACAAAAGGGCAAAAAAAATATAAGGTGGTGACGATCGTAAACGAGCTCGGCTTACACGCGCGCTCAGCTGCCCAGATTACCAAAATTGCCGGTACCGGCACCGCCAATGTCTGGCTAAAAAAAGGGGATAACATAGCCGATGCAGCCAGTATAATTGATATATTGACCCTGGCGTGCGAAAAGGGAACAAGGATAACGATTCTCATCGAAGATTGGGCAGATATCGATATTTTAAACGATATCGCCGATCTTGTTGAAAGCGGGTTTGGAGAATAGGCCAAAAATGTCGCAACCAGCAGCCGAAGAAAAAAAGCTCAAAGGCATCACCGCATCGCCCGGTATCTGCATCGGGAAAGCTTACCTGGTGGATAAGGAAGGGGTGGATGTCATCAAAAAGTATTATCTCAAGGGAAAAAAAATCCAAGTCGAGATCAATCGTTTCAAGACTGCCGTAAAGAAAGCAGAGGATGAAATTCGCACCATTATTGAAAACAGCCCAAAAGAACTGCAGCAGGCCCATATTCTTGAAACCCATCTGGCACTGCTGAACGATAAAATGCTCTACGGAAAAACAATTGAAATTATTGAAAAAGAAGGCATAAATGCCGAATGGGCGCTTAAAAAAGTCGCGTCCAATTTAAATTCGATATTTCAAAACATGGTTGACTCTTACCTGAAAGATCGAGCCTTGGACGTGGCCCATGTATCGGACAGCATCATGCACAATCTAGTGGGAGTTGAATCCGAAGATATCGCCGCCATTGACAAACGGGTCATCCTGGTATCCGACGATCTTTCGCCGGCGGACACAAGCCGGATAAACCTGGCACGTATCATGGGGTTCATCACCAATCGCGGCGGCAAAACCTCCCACACCGGCATCGTGGCCCAGGCACTTGAAATCCCGGCAGTCGTCGGCCTGGCACACGCGACCACCGCAATTAAAAACGATGAACTCATCATCGTGGATGGAAGTACCGGGATAGTTATTGTCAATCCGAGCGAAAAATCTCTGGTCGAATATGAAGAACGCAAGATTCAATATGAAGATTACAAGGTCGGGATCACCCGGGAAAGCCATCTCAAAGCGGAAACAACCGATGGGGTCCAACTGGAGGTTATGGCAAATATTGAGCTCCCGGAGGAAGTCTTCGCGGTGAAGGACTATGGGGGGGATGGTGTCGGTCTTTATCGAACAGAATTTCAATATATGAATCGCGCAGAATTTCCGAGTGAAGAAGAGCTATTTGACAAGTACCGAAATGTCGTCGAGATCATGGCTCCAAAACCCGTCACCATTCGCACCCTGGACATTAATGGCGATAAGGCGATCGCTAACCATACCCGCTACGACGAAATCAATCCGGCCCTGGGACTTCGCGCCATACGGTACTGTTTGAAAAAACCGGATGTTTTCAGGACCCAGCTGCGGGCGATTTTGAGGGCGGCCGCATTCGGCCAGGTCCGCATATTGTTTCCCATGATATCAGCCTATTTCGAGATCTGTAAAGCCAAAAAGCTGTTGGATCAAGCCGCTGATTCTCTCGAAAAAGATGGGTTGCCCTATAACCGTGAGATTAACATCGGAATTATGATTGAAGTCCCATCGGCAGTGATTGTGGCGGAGTTTTTGGCGGAAAAAGTCGATTTTTTCAGTATCGGCACCAACGATCTCATCCAATATACCTTGGCGATTGACCGAGGCAACCGCAATGTGGCCGATCTATATCAACCTCTTGATCCGGCGATCATTCGCATGATCAAGCAGGTCGCAGATGTGTCCAAGGACAAAGGCATCGGAATTTTTATGTGTGGCGAAATGGCGGCAACGCCCCATCATATCCCGCTGCTGCTTGGCATGGACCTGGATGAATTGAGTATGAACCCGCAATCAATTCCGCAGATCAAACGGGTAATTCGCTCCCTCGACCTCAGTGATGCCCGCTCATTTGTCCGGGAAGCCCTTAAAAAGAAAACCGCCAGAGGGGTTTTTGAATTGTCAAAGGATGCATTCGGTGACACGCTTGCGGAAGTGACGTTTTCATAATGGAAAAAAGCCATAAAAAAACGGTCGCCGTAAACCGCAAGGCCCGTTACGACTATTTTATCGAAGACAAATTCGAAGCCGGAATGGTTCTTAAGGGAACCGAAGTGAAATCCGTCAGACTCGGCAAGGTCAATCTCAAGGATTCCTATGCCAGAATCGACAATGGTGAGATGTTTGTCTATCAGATCCACATTGGGCCCTACCCGTTTGCCTACTATGGAAATCACGACCCATTAAGAAAACGCAAACTTTTAATGCACAGGCAGGAAATCAAGCGCCTTTACAGCAAGATCAACGAAAAAGGTCATTCCCTGATACCCTTAACAATGTATTTCAAAGACGGTAAAGTCAAACTTTCCCTGGGGTTGGCAAAAGGAAAGCGAAAATACGATAAACGTGAGGCCATCAAGCGCCGTGATGAAAAAAGAGATCTCGACCGTGCGCGCAAAGAATACGGGTAATCAAGGTTGAACCCCTGAACGCAAACCTTAAAACAACGCACTTTTGAGTAGCGTCATGGCCTGGTCACCGCCTTCGGATTGTACAAATTCCATAATGACCGGCACGAACTGGTTAACCATGTCAGGCGCTAAACCGAGTTTGCTGAAACTATCTGCCAGGTTGGCCATCCCGGTCGCCGAACCCCCAGAACCGCCCAACAATGAAGATGCCTTTCCGGCCAGACCACTGGTCTGGGGAGCAGCGGACATAAGCGAATCAATCCCGGGCACGGCTTTGAGAAGCTGGGAATAATCGCCGGAACTCATATTATTTTTGGCCTCTCTGAAAACAGCCCCGGATCCTCCCGTCGCCTGGTCTTCGGTTACACCAAGCGTGTCCACCAACGATCCAATCAATTTGCTCGTATCGGCCGAAGCCGGACCGGCTATGCTGCAAATCCCGATTGCCATTAATGTGATCATTTTGATAAAGATCGATTTATTCATTCTAACCTCCTGAGCTGAGATTCACGTTCATTTATTTCTGGAGAACACATCCGAGACATTTTAATTTCGGTAATTCGAGTTTGTTTGGTGATTCTTGTTTCGAGTTTCATATTTCCGGCTTATCCGGGCCATGAAGATCATAAGCACACTAAACAGAATCCGCAACAACGGCTAAAATTTAAATTCGTCATATAAATTCCCAAGATAGCATCTATACACAGTAGCAAAGCCTTGACAAAACGCCCGATATTGCTTAAGTTTCACTTGAAATAGATCTTTTACATACCTCAAATTTCGGATTTCGATACTCGGATTTCTGATATGCCCGGTGAACCCGGGAATTGGGGGCGAAACGGCTTCGACGGGGACAAAGAAGCTTAGGCTGCATACCGAGCTCCTGTCGGCTCGTTAAAATGACGGGACCTAAACATAATCGCAGATGATTATGAATATGCTCTGGCTGCATAAATAGCCAGCGTTCTGCCGGGTTAATCCTGCGGATTCGGTAAGAGCGTCGACTAGCGGGATAGTTGATACCGGATGCCCGTGACGGTATCGGCGAAACTTTTGCGGGATAGCCGGCTAAGTATCCTGCCTGGAGGAGACTTAAATGGCGAAATCTAAATTTCAGGATAAGTATGTAGATGTCTAAGTGGAATGTTTTCGGACGCGGGTTCGACTCCCGCCGCCTCCACCAGTCTTCGCTTGAAGCGTAGCGGAAGCAGAAGGCTGCCGCGACGTAGCCCGGATAGGCGAAGGCGGGCGTTATCTCTTCTATTCATTAATTTCGCTTCAAGCTACGGCTCGGCACTCCAGTTTAAATTTCGCTCGCAGCGAAGCGGAGAGCGAAGACTGCCGCGACACCTTGTCGCGACGAAGTCTTAACGAAGGCGAAGACGAACCAGTCTTCGTTTTTCCCGATATCCAAAACTTCGCCTCGACAAACCATCCTAACCGCTCAGAACTGCGCTCAATCGCCTCACACCTCCAAATATAATCCTTGGGTACTCATAACCTGTCTCGCCTTTTCAGAGGGATCAAAAACAGCTGGATTTGAACGATATCTCAAATTATTTTCAGGACACGCTTTCGTCAACAAAAAGGTTATGGTGAACGTCGCCTACAACCCCATAATCAAATCACCTATCTGTCTTTCAACGAAAGTGCCAGGCCACCCCCATTTTCAAAATACCTGAAATCCCATTTTGGGAAAGCCTTTAAACAAGAGACTCCGATGATCATAATCCCTTTAATTGCTTAGAAAGAAATTAGCTGAAACCTCACATATAACTGAAATCTTGGATAGTTGTTTTTGAAAATTATTTATTAATTTATGGATGTCCCCCAAATTCCGATTTATATTTTTCGGACGCGGGAGCTTGTGTCGAAATAAACATTCTGTTGTGAGAAAAAGGAGTAATTTATAGTTTTACCTTCGATAGGGTACAAAAGATCATTGACTGGTACACCAAATTCAAAAGTAACAGGGTTGCCAGATAAGGCAACCCCGGCCTTTTCTTAAATATCAATTATCCCAAAATAGCTTTTAGATCTTCGTCTGCAGTGCCAATCGGCTTAATGTCAAAATTTTTGACCAGTGTATCAAGCACATTCGGGGTCAAAAATGCGGGCAGAGACGGCCCCAACCGAATACCTTTTATTCCCAAATGCAGGAGTGCCAGCAGCACGCATACCGCCTTTTGTTCGTACCAGGATATGATTAGGGAAAGTGGCAGCTCGTTCACGCCTACGTTAAACGCACCTGCAAGCGCTGTAGCAATTTGAACTGCAGAGTAAGCATCGTTACACTGACCGGCATCCAGCAACCTGGGGATGCCTCCGATATCTCCCAGTTTTTTGTCGTAGAAGCGGAACTTACCGCAAGCCAGGGTCAGCACAATACAGTCCTGCGGAACCTTTTCGACGAATTCTGTATAATAATTGCGGCCCGGTTTGGCACCGTCACAGCCAGCTACCAGGAAAAAGTGGCGGATATCCTTGTTTTTCACCGCTTCGATCACCTTGTCTGCAACGCCCAGCACCGCATTACGGGCAAAACCTACGGTCACTTCACCATTATCCACATCATCCTCGAAACCAGGAAATTCGAGCGCTTTGTCAATCACCGGCTTGAAGTTCTGATCAGCGATATGGGAAACGCCCGGCCAACCTACCATTCCGCTGGTATAAATGTTGTCCTTGTAATCGTTCTTGGGCCGTTGAATGCAATTGGTGGTCATCAGGATCGCACCGGGGAAATTGGGAAGCTCCTTGATCTGGTTTTGCCAGGCGGTCCCGTAATGGCCATAAAAGTGGGCGTACTGTTTGAGTTTCGGATAACCGTGGGTGGGCAACATTTCGCCGTGTGTATAAATGTTGATGCCCTTTCCCTCGGTCTGTTGAAGTAGCTTATCCAGATCCTGTAGGTCATGGCCAGACACCAGGATGGCCTTACCCTTTTTGTGTCCTAAAGGAACCTGGGTTGGGACAGGATGACCGTATGTTTCCGTATTACCCTTGTCCAACAGTTCCATAGCCTTGACCGCTGCCCCGCCACATCTCAAGGCCATATCGACCCACTGGTCAAGTGACAGGTCGTCCCGCTGGATGGCAGCCATGCCCTCGTGGATATAAGCGTAGACACTGTCGTCTTCCTGGCCAAGAATCTGTGCATGATCGCTGTATGCGGAAACCCCTTTAATGCCAAACAGCACAGTATGTTTGAGAGACAATATATCCGGATCATCACCTGGGTAGGATTTCAAACCCACGGATTCTGCCTGCTTTACCAATCCTTCGAGAGTTTTTTCAGGTATGAAATGTGAAGCCTTTCCCAAGGCGGTGATGTCGCCCCCAGCATCCTTTACCTTTGCCTTGAGGCGGTCCCGTTTCTCCACAGCTTGATTGATCAACCGGACAAAACGGTCGGGATCAAAGTCAACATTGGTCAGCGTTGAAAATGATGCCTGTACGGTGAACACATTCAGGTCACCATCGGTTACACCATGTTTGCGGCCTTCGACAGCCACTTGGGACAGTCCCATGAGTGTGTAGAGCAGTAAATCCTGAAGCGCAGCAACGTCGGGCTGTTTTCCGCAAACGCCTTGCACTGTGCACCCTGTGCCTTTGGCAGTCTGTTCACATTGGTAGCAAAACATATGAATATCCTCCTTTATGCCAAACAATAATCATTTCCCGAAGGGGCATTTCGGAAATCTACATTCATCGCAGTCTAAACAGAGTCCGCCATGCCCCATGGCGGCAATCTCTCTTCTTGAGATCTTTTCACCGGCCAATATACGTGGCAGTAAAAGATCCAGTATGGTTGTTTTGTGAAATGACCCGCACGCGGGCACTCCAAGAATGGGTATGTCATCGATCAGCGAGAACATAAACATCGCGCCCGGCAAAATGGGCGCCCCATAGCATTCTGCATTTCCTCCAGCTCTGCGAATTCCCTCGCGTGTAACGTCATCCAGGTCTACCAACATGCCTGCAGTTGTCAGGATAAGGTCTGCACCTGCGCATATCATTTCTTTAATTCGCGTTGCAATAAAAACAGGGTCATCAGGCGCAAATTCAACTATCTGAACGTTAGAGCCGATGGCTTCAATTTTTTTTAAAAAAATTGGTTCAAATCGGTCTTCAAACAGGCGCGAAAAAACCTCGTTTCCTGTTATCAGAAGGCCAGCTTGTGCACTTCGCAACGGTTTGATATCGACATAACTACCTACATTTTCTCTGTCAAGGGCTTTGTCAGTTCTGCCGTCGACCGGCGATCCAAAATGATAAAAACCACAAGCGCCGCCAGTGAAAGGACTATAAAAACCATGTAACCCCAGGCATATCCCGAATTTCCATAGGTTTTGACAAAAACCCCCATCAGGGGGGGAATGACGAAACCGCCGAATGCGCCAAGACCGCCGACGATGCCTGCAGCGCCACCAACAGACATGGGGCTATATTTCGGAACAAGCTTGAATACGGCTGCATTGGCAAACCCCATGCCTAATGCCAGTATCATCTGTCCGGCGAGCGCGGTTGCAAAGGAGCTGGTCGTGATGGCCATTAGAATCGCCCCTATGACAACCATAATAAAAGATGCAAGAACGACCTTTTCGCCCCCCAAAGAATCGGCAATGTAGCCACCTGCAACTCTCAACAGACTGCAGGAGAGTGAATACAGCGCGGTTAACATTCCGGCTGTTACCAAACCGGTGGAAAACAGCTCGGACCAGTAAGTGGGCAGCCATACCGTCAGAGCGATAAAGCCACCAAAACTGATGAAATAGAAAAAAGTCAGCGCCCAGGTCCGCCAGTCTTCACTGGCCTTCTTAATAGATGCCATCGCATTTCCGGAAGGAACCAGCTCCTCGCCGCAGGCAACGAGCAACGCATCGGGATCGATTTCGATACCCATTTGGTGGTATTGAAAATAGGGAGCGTCTTTCATGAAGCGCCCTACCAGCACAAACAAAATAGTCAGCATGACAAACCAAAAAACGTAAGAAGAAATAAAACCCAAGGCAACGACCATACTTGGTAATACGACCGCAAATAACCCGGGTGCCAGATTACCCAATCCGGCATACAGCGCCAGCGCTCGGCCTTGCTTTTTTTGGGGGTACCAGTAAGAAACGGATGGAATGCCAACTGAAAATATGGCAATTCCACATCCACATAATATTCCGAACAAAAGGAAAAAAGGATAATGGGTACTGGTAGGAGTCGGTGCCAATGCAAACATCATGGTTATACCCGCAACACCGATAGCTGCCAAACCCAGGAGCACCAGGATCGGGATCTTCCCGCCATAACGGTCCACCATGGCTCCAAAGGGAATCCGCAAAAGGGATCCGGTGAGCGCCGGACAGGATGCCAAAAGTCCCAGCCAGAATGGTCCCATGGCCATGGTTTCTTTCAGCTTGGCAATAATGGGGCCGTATGCCGAAACACCAGCAAATCCGGCAAAAAATGCCAATGTGATCCAGGTTAACGCTGCGGCTGGACTTGACTTTGCGTAACAAACATTTTCATCGTTCATATCAGCCCTCCTTTCCTCCGGGCTCGAGAGGACTAAAGCCTTCAATGCCAGGTTTAGTTTCTGGCTTGCGACGAAATACAATTCGACGCCTGAAAAAATAGAAAATCGGTATGCTCCAGATATGCACCAGGCGGCTGAAGGGTGAAAAACCGAGTAGTGCCCAAGCTGCCGTTACGTGAATTTTGAAACTGAGCGGCACCGGGCGCATTAATTCGGGTTCCGGACTGAAAAAAACGATCCCTCGAATCCAAGGGGCCACGCTGTTGAGGACGTTGTGATTTCCGAAAAAAACATTGTAAACGCCGAGGCCGACCACCAGCGTCAAGCCACCCAGGGTAATAAGGTCGTTGATCGTTCCGGCAGCACGAACTCTTTTATGGGATAGTCGGCGCCAAAGCAGGAGCAAACATCCGAAGAAAGCGGCGATACCCACCAC
>JARFPZ010000041.1 GCA_029288035.1 Desulfosarcina sp. | reverse complement strand
CCTCTAATCTGCGAGGTTGCGAAATATTGGAATATTGTGTATGCATTGTGCACCGATAAGTTTGAGCTCATTGGTACGCCTTGCAAATCATGACAAATAGTACAATTTTTAAAATCATATAGGAGAATTGACCATGCGAATTACCACTCTTTTAGGCAGCGCTAAAAAGAAAGGAAATACCGCAACTGTTCTGGGATGGGTAGAGGCTGATCTCAAATCACACGGCCACGCTGTGGAACGGATCTACCTCAACAACAAATCTATTGGAGGCTGTCTTGGGTGTGCCAAATGTCGGGAGAATCCCGATGAAATAGCCTGTGTATAAAAGGAGCTATATTCATGAGAGAAATGAGAAGAAAAGACAAAGAGATTGGAACAGATGAGGCGATTAATTTGCTGACAAATTGTGAATATGGTGTCTTATCGACAGTTGGCAATGACGGGCAACCTTATGGTGTCCCCCTGAATTATACGTATAAAGATAATTGTATTTATTTCCATTGCGCCCTTAAAGGCCATAAAATCGATAACATTGATGACAATCCCAAGGTGTCATTTTGTACTGTGGGGAATACAGAAGTGTTGCCGTCTGAATTCTCTACCAATTATGTGAGTGCAGTGGCCTTTGGAGTTGCATCAGAGGTGCAGGGAACTGAGCGCTATGATGCCCTTGTATTGTTATTGGAAAAATTTTCTCCTGGGTTTATAGAAGAAGGAAAAAAATATATTGAGAAATTAGATAAAGTGACAAAAGTTATAAAAATTCAAATTCAGCATATTAGTGGAAAAAAAGCACCGGCAAAATCATAAATGATGCATCGTGCAATATCAGCAATAACCCTCATCAGAAGGTGCCGCTGAGCAAAAATTGAATTTAGAAATTTTTCCCAGCTGAGAAATACTTGACAAGGCCCTGCCGTATCATAAAAAAATGAATTTTTTAAAGGGGGGGGTGTCTTGAAAAAAGATAGATTGGAGGAATTTAAAAGAACCTTGAGAAAAAGACCCTGCGGGATAAAGACCGCCAAAGAAACAACCCTAAGCTCTGGCTCGTGGAATAAAAAAGCATGGGACTATAAAAAAGTGCAAAAAGGAGAAAGACATGGGTATTAAATTCTTGAAAAGAAGTATCTTCCAACGATTGCTGGGTATATCGGCAACCACCAAACCCGGAATAGATGGCTGCTGGAATTTTGCAGATGGGAAGCTGACCATCGATTTGGCTAAGGCATTGGAGCTCAAAACCCCTGGTGGTGCAATCCGGTTCGAAGGTAATAACCTTCCGAAACGGGTGCTCGTTGTTTGCGGAGAGGACGGAGAGCATCGCGCGTTTCACAATCGGTGTACCCATTTTGGCCATCGCCGATTGGATCCGGTTCCCGGAACCGACACCGTACAGTGCTGCAGCGTTAACAAGTCGACTTACGATTCAGGTGGGAATAAAATCTTCGGCCCGACACCCCGCCCAATTACCAGGTATCCTGTAGAAAAGGACCAGGAAAAACTTATCGTATCGATCTCATAGCGTTCAACTTATTTGATAAATTTAAAACTTTGGGATATAGTCTAAAGTAAAGATTTAACTATTTGGGAATAAAAATCGAAAATAAGGCTTATTATCTCAACTAAGTTCGGATGGGTCTAACGCTATGAATGGCTTCAAAAAGTTTGACGATTATCGAATCAAATTTGTTGTTTCTTTATTTGTCATCTTATTTTTCCTGATACCATCCGTATCGACCGCCGCCACCAAAGCCGATCTTGCCAAATTCCAGCGCTCCATCGTGGACTACCGCCGGCAGCTGAACCCCAGATTCAAAAAAATCAGACGGGCGAAGACAAGCTATATTATTGTCCATACCTCGGAACTGGGCCTCAATTCGACCCTTAGAGTCATATCCAAAGGAAAACGGCTGCCCTCAGGTCGCAGAACCCGCGGCGGACATACTCACTACGTTATTGCCCGGGATGGCCGCACTTACCGCATGCTGGATAGGAGATATCAAGCCGATCACGCCGGACGAAGCATGTGGAACGGAGAAACGAATATCAGCAAAATTTCCATCGGAATTGAGCTGGTCGGAAATCACTACAATCCCATCACGAGAGATCAATATCGATCCATCGGCCTATTGATTGACATCCTCCAAGGCGTTTATAAATTAAGCGATCGTGCCGTGCTTACCCACAGCCAGGTGGCATACGGATATCCAAACCGCTGGTTTAAAAAAAACCACCGGGGCCGCAAACGCTGTGCGAAAAATTTCATCCGGTCCAAGGCCGGTTTAGGTCCTACCTGGGCTTATGATCCTGATGTCCGGGCGCGGCGGCTTTCGGCGGATCCCCAGCTTGCCGACGTTTTTTATGGTCGCCAAAAACTTCGGGCCAAAGCCGATGAGGCCAACATCATATCCAAGAGCAACACGGCCTGGTCGATCGCGGGCGAAGATTATGACCAGCGCATCACCGTCTACAAATTTCCGAACGGACGTCTTTACACCGGTGACCAAATCTCAGACAAAATAGGTTGGAATAGAATACCGGCGAATACCATCGTATTGCTGAATCAGGAAACGGCAATTGAGGTGAAGAGAGATAAAGGACCCATAAAAACCATTCCGGTTGGCCGCTCAGCATGGTCCCTGGCCGGCAAAGCGTATAACCGCAAAACGACGATCTATTTTTTGCCTTCGGGCAGGATAAAACATGGTTCAACCATATCCAACTGGGCTGATCTTCCTGTTAGAACCAAAATCATCATTGGTTATCGCGGACCGTTTAAGATCAAAAAGGACCGGAGTGCCTATCATATCGCCGGCGTGAAATTCAGGGACCGTAAAACAATCTACTACCTGCCAACCCAAAAACTGCTAGCCGGCAACAATATCAAGAATTTCAGCAAACTGCCACGCGGCACCCTGATATTTCTTCCGATATCTTAACCTGGTTTCTGCTGATAGCAGGATTTACATAGTAACTGAAGGTTTTCTAAGGTATTATTTCCTCCTTCGGATCTGGGTACGATGTAATCATATTGAAGATTTTTCCGACTGCCGCAAGCAGCGCACTGTCCTTTATTTCTAATCCAAACCTTACGCCTGACCACCGGAGTGATAAACCCCGGATGGGACGCGTCCTGGAAGTCGGTCGGGTCTTGCTGATCTAATTCAGCCTTAAGGTCTGCGTGATCCGTCAATTCTTTTTCGAGCGCTTGAACCTCCGACAACTCGACATATTCTTCTGCCGGCTCGGACTTTTCAGATATTCCTGCATCCGGTTGGGATTTTTGAGATATTTTTTCGTTGTGCTTTTTTTCGTGCAAACGGGTCCATATTCTATAAAAATAGGCCAAGAAAATTACGGCCACAATGGGAAAACCAATTTTTATATATTTTAAATATGGATTTCCCGTTTTCGTTTTGAAGTCTTTTGAGCCGGGTTCTTTCTGCGGCTCCTTAACAATTTCTTTCGGCTGATTTACTTCAGGCTCTTTTTCTGTCTCCAATTGTTTTGCCCGCTTTGCGACCAGCATTTTCAGAGCCTTCATACTCTCGCAGTCGATTAACGTTTTTACTTCTTTTAACGCTTGAGAATCTACGGTCATCCAACTTTCATGGATCCAACCATTCCGATCATCCCTGGTGGTCACCTGAAACCATTTGTCCGTTCTACAAATCGCGGTAAATTTAGAGCCCTGCTTGGCCTCACCAACAAGTATACCTTTCAAGTCCGGCTCAGAGAAAAGCTTGACGTCTTGTGAGGCGGTGACTTTCGGTTTTCCCTGGATGACTTGCGGTTTCTTTTTGTCATCCTCCGTAAGTTCCTTAGCACGGAGCACTGACTTCCGATAAGCTTTATCAAGCTGTGTCTTCAGATTTGCATCGATTTTACCTGTGACCGGCACCCCGATATCCAATTGGAACGCTCTGATGGCGCTGATTGTCTGTTTGCCTAATATTCCATCTATCGGTCCGGGGTTAAACTTCAATAATGATAGAAGGGTCTGAATCTGATTGACTTCCTTGGATACATCGGTCTTTGATGATACGATTTGCCCATCGTTTTTACTGCCGCGGGTGCTCTGGTTCTCAGCTACTTTGTTTTTGTTTTCAGCATAGGAAAACAGACACAGTATCAGTATACAAAAAGTAATGATTCCAAATTTCAAACTATTTTTTTTAGGTGTTGGTTTGGGGGACAAACTGAGGTTTCTCCTATGAATGGTTAAATATTGATCGGCAATCTTTAATTCCGGCTTATCCGGGTTAAGGCGTAATTTCTGAGATAATATCCTGAATGATGGCTTCCGGTCGCATATCATCCGGTTGGGCGGCATATCGGGCGATATGATTTCTAAAAAGTTCTAATCGACTATTCAAACTTGATCGCAAACTCTCCTCAAGTATCTGGTGCTGAAACAGGCTCTCCAATTGACGGTCAACAGCTTCTTGTGAAAATTTTTGACTTTCGCGAATATCTCCAAGGTAGGATTGCGTCAGATAATCAATCGCCGCATCACTGTGGCTAATTTGCTCCACTAACTCGGATATATTCTTGTTTAGCAACTCTATTTCCGACTCCGGCAGGGGTTCTGATTTCATTTTCTTGAGCCTTTCCAGCTCATCTATCATCTGGCTACGCTGCACCGTATACTTGTGTAAGGATTCTACGGAGAAGAGCGTTTTCCATATGAGCGCTTCAAGTGAAAGGTTTTGTCGACCTTTGAACACGCCGGTAAGTCTTTTGATATAATCGGCTTCCGATAACAGCGTTTCCCTTTCGGCATCATTGGTGGCGGCAGCGGCCCGGCGTTCAATTTCAGCAATCAGGATTTTACCGCGCACTTCATCAATCGCCGCCGCTGCCGGCCCGACACCAAGTTTAGTCAACCGGTGACGTTCGGCAATCTTGCTCCATTGCTGCCGAAGCGCTCTACTGCGGTTTTGAGGGGTAACAATTCCTGACAGCACCACCCGCAAGCCCAGATCGCTGCTTCGAAATACGCCTTCTTCAAGAAAAAAAGGCATCTCTTCACGCCGGCCCGGCATGATCTCAGCCCTGCTTTTGCTGAAGCTGCCGCCTTTAATAACAAATCCGCCGGTGGCTCCGTGCAGCCGCGAACCCTTGAAGTATCGAAAAGGGTCCAACATTATCTCTGCCGCGTTTCCGGCGGTGTCAAAAAGCTCCAATGGGTTGGGACACTTGGTACCGATCCAGGACAGCTTCTCCGGTGGTTTGGCCCCCCCTGCTGGGGTATACACGGCAAAATCGGAAAAACGATTATTATTGAGAGGAAAGAATTCTTCCCTGTTCATTTCAGAGGCACTTATCATATGCCCCCCCCGGGCGGCGTATTCCCATTCGACTTCCGTCGGTAAACGAACAAAAGCATGCCGGCCGGCCGGAAAAGAAGGCAGCATATCTTTTCTGTTCTTCAGCAACCATTCCGTATAGCGTCTGGTAAACTCCACCGCCTCAAACCATGAAATGTTCGTCTTCGGCCGCGGATCTTCAGTGGTAAAGGCCTTGTCCCATCCGGGGCAATCGTCCGCCATGACGGTCTGCCATTGCCAATTTGAAATCTCATATTTCCCAATAAAATAGTATAAGGCCTTGGGGTTTTGGCCTTCGGGAGCAGGGCATAGGCCATCTCCCCGGCGTGCAAGTTCCATTAGTTTGGTACGCCAGGCTTCGGGCAATTCTGACAGTGTGAATGCACCGGCCACTGCCGCGCTGTGCTTGGTCTCCATAAAGCCCTCATCCTTGCGGCGGCATTCCTCACATCCCATATTGAACTGAAAATCATCTAAAAAAGACCTCGCCGGAATGCAGACATGACGTAAAAATAGTTTACCGCCGCAGGGCATGGGCAGTTCGAAATCATCCTCGGAAGGATGAGGATTCACCATATCCTTCACAATGGGGGTCTGGGACGATCGTTTATATTTTTGAGAAGGACAATCCTGGGCCACGGCAGCCCCGCCGTCAAAAGTCGGAACCGTTCCGATTACCGCCATCGTCATATACACCAAGAGATATTTAAGTATAAAGGGCCTGATCATGTTCGCTTTGCACTCCGGTAAAGGGTCGCGGGAATAAATAAATACGCAAAGATTGCGCCGGATTTTGGTTCGTCTTCAAGGCGCGCCAAAGGGAGTTTATTGCCTATATATGATTTTTGGTGCAACGCTGAAGAGGGACCAAAAGACAAGCAAGACTTCGGATTTATTTATTTCCGAGGCCCTAAGGCATCATACTCAGCGGTACGCGATAGATCATGTCTCCGGGGTCGCTGGCGCCAAAACTAATCCAATTATCGACATCATCGTGATATTGCCGATAGCGCTTTATTCTTGACTTCAGGTTATCCACCAACGCTTGCTGCTGCCCGACACTCATTCTGTACCAGTCTTCTTCCGTCAATCTCATGATGTTACTGCGGTAAGGCAGATCATCGAGAAATTCACCTAGCAGACCCAGTTCTCCGAGATTTTGCTGCGGTTTTTGGCTAAATTGAGAAGGATCCCGCGATATCTGGGCGGCCGCCGACAAAATGCCCTGGAAAAAGTCTTTGGCCCCGGTCCGCTTGGTTCGTTGGGCCTGATTCAGGATAATTTTCAGACGCTGGTACAAATCGCTGAGTTGATTTTTTGTCAATAGAACGGTCACCGTAAAGGAAGGTATATCCGGCTGCGCCAGATCCATATCGGAGACCCAGGAGGTAACCAGTTGCGGCGCCTGGACTTTCCCCCGGCGGCCTAAATACTCAAGCTGCATGGAATACCCCAAAATAGCCGCCTTACGCTTTGCTTCGCTAACAATATCGTCGGAACCTGACGATGACTGACCCGGCAATTGCAGGCGCTGGCCGGCGCTGGTCGCCCGCACGAGTTCCACCATTTGCACGGCAACACCTTCCACTAGCCGCCCGAAGGTTTGCACGCCCACCGCTGCCTTGGTCGCGTCGACCGGCACGTATAGATCCCCGATGGAGGGGTCTGTTTGTCCCGTCAGGGCCTTGTACTGGGCTTCCGCATAAGAGTGATTATTGATTTTTTTTCCAAGGGGTGTCTTGATATGAAGCACGAAGATCTTAACGCCTTTGGCTGCGGCGAGGTCGGCAATCTCGGGTTCGTTCATGCCGGTCGTAGAATAGGGATCGTCGTTACGGATTGCGCCGGCATCGGTAATAAGAAAAATGAGTCGCGACTGGTAGGGTTTCCAGTTCAGCGCTTCCAAAGCCGTTTTGAGACCGGCAAATGCATCCTCGTTAAATGAATGGGTCGAGACCTCAGCTTCCCGGGTATCGGCCAGAGCCGCCTCGAAGGCACCCCGTTGTCGTCCGTCTTTGAGGTCCGAGACAACTTTGCTGACATATTCGAGGCCCGGCGTTTTTTCAACACTGCTTCGAAAGGCCACCAAGCCAAAGGCGACCTTATCCGACAGGCCGGAGGTTTCAATGGCATCATAAATTCTGCGAACGGCCTCCCGCGTGCGTTCAATGTAAGGTTTCATGGAAATCGTCGTATCGATGACAAAAACGACGGCAGTTCGCAATTCCGAATTTCCCGTCAGTTCCCAGGACCCCGGGTCAATGGAGGCCGCCTCAAGAAACTTGACACCCTCAAAAAGCTCCACTGTTTGAAATATCGGCATAAGATAAAACCGCTGTCTCGAAACAGCCTCCTGCTGAGGCTCCATTGCAATAATGGGAAATTCCTCGGGTGGATCCATCTGGCCCTCGGTAATTTTTGTAAATTGGGTGGCCAACTTGGCAGCCTCATCGGCCGGAGATGGGGAACCGGCAACCTTTTCGAGTGAATCGAGATCCTTAAAAAACAACACCGGCTTGCGGCCGGCCCTTTCGGTAAATACCAAGGATAAGGATTGCCGCCACTCGGATACCAGGCTGGCTTCCACCCAACCGCTGATCTCGCAGCTGGCGGAAGGCCCCACTTTGATCCACTCGGCGCCTTCCACTTGGCGTCGCTCATAAACGTAATAAATGGTAAACGGCTTGACGCTGGCATGCACGATGGCAGCTTTTTTGCCGGCCGACACATAAACATTGGCGCCGGGGTTAGTGATCACCCGTTGGAACAACGTTTTTTTCCCAGGCAACAGGAGCGGTTTACAATTTTGGGATGCCGCGGTATCAACCCAGAAAATAGCCAGCAGGTATGCCGTAGAGACAATTGTTAAAAAAAAGAGTTTCCGTCGATTGATGCGTCGAATCATTATAGGTTATCCTTTAACTCGCGTTGTTAATTCTCTACTACTCGGTTTCTAATTCCAATCGAGCAAATTAATTGTTAGCATAACATACTATAAGGTATAGGAAAAGTTTAGATTTAAAGAAATCAGTGGTTTTCCAAGCGGAACCCTGATTGGGTTATTTATTATTTCAAACTCGCTTCGAATTTATAAATCTTTTCTTCCACAGCGGTAAGTGCTTGACGAGCCTCATCCAGCGAAACAACCGAAAACCTCACGGTATCTCCTGGTTTAATTTGACCCAACAACGGAAGATCAGCCGAAATTACGGTGGCAATTTTACGGTAGCCGCCGGTCACGGTTTCTCCTAAGATAATAATCGGCTTACCATCTCCCGGAATTTGAATGGAACCCGCAATCACACCTTCGGATATGATGGATGCTGGTATCTCGGGCTTTTTCCGAATGATCCTTCCCTCCAGACGAATACCGGTGCGGTCGGAATCGGAAGACATTTTATAGGCGGCACTTAAAAAAGACGCCCGGCTTTCATCAGGAAAATGGTCATCCTGGGGCCCCCAGATAATGCGCAGCGACCAGCTGTTCGTGTAATGCGGAATCCAAGCCTCATTGAAGATGTGGGTCTGTGTTTGTATTTGTCGGCTGGGGTTTGCGCAAGTCAGGATATCGTTTTTTTCAAGGGCACGCCCCTGAAACCCTCCAAAGCCGGAGGGCAGGTTGGTTGATCGGCTGCCCATCACCGGGATGATATGGATGCCGCCGGCCACCGCAACATAAGCCCGCAATCCGCTCGCCATCGAGCCAAACGATAAAATGTCATCTTTCTTTAAATGATGTGACCGCCACATCTCGATGGGCTGTTTATTTAGCGAGGGCTGAAGATTGCCGCCGGTAACGGCCACAACAACATCTGCCAACACTCTGATTGCCGGCCCCAACAACATGGTCTCCAGGCCGGCCTGATCGGGTCGGTTTCCAACCAAAAGATTGGCAATGCGCAGCGAGAAAGGATCCAAAGCACCGCTGGGTGCGACACCGTAGCGGCCGTAGCCATATCGGCCGAGATCCTGAATAGAAGTCAGAATGCCCGGAGATAGAATCTCCATTATCGTTCGGTCAGCCATTGGGCGGCTTCCTGTTCTGTAATGGCAAAAAATTGAACCCGATCTCCCATCACCAAATGACTCGGCGGTTTCCCATCGGGATCGAAGAGCTTTACGGGGGTCCAGCCGATAATCTGCCATCCGCCGGGACTGTCGACTGAGTAAATACCGGTTTGCTTTTGGGCAATTCCAACCGATCCTTTGGGAACTATCGTCCGAGGGGTTTCACGACGGGGGGTGGCAATTTCGTCCAAGACTTCACCAAGATAAGGGTACCCCGGTGTAAACCCTATCATGTAGACACGATAGGTCGGTCCGGTATGAAAGCCGATGACCTCCTGGGGCGTGAGGTCGTGATACAAGGCCACCTGTTGTAGATCGGGCCCACGCTCGCCACCATAGACCACCGGAATTTTAACGGTTTGCGGCTGCGGCATCCGGCATTGATCCGGGTTTTTCCAAATATCTATTATTCTGGCTTTGATCTCATCGATAGAAATGTACAATGGATCATAAATTACCAGCAGGGATCGATAACTCGGAATCAAATCAAGGATTCCCCTGGCAGGGTTCGAGTCAATGCCGGTGAACAGCTCCTGCACGCTCTGGTTGATGGCAGGACTTATTTCGTCGCCCAGTTCAACGAGAAGAGACCGGTCTCCCATTATTCTAAATTTTGGAGCGTCGTAAAATGGCACTTTTATAGAAACGTTTCCGGTGCTGCGATGTCAACCCCCGAGGCCTGCAATGTTGTCCGGATCTTTTGCACCAACGACAGGGCGGCTGGATTGTCACCGTGCACACAGATGGTATCTGCGGCCATGTCAATTTCAGTGCCATCTATGCACACCACCCGGCCCTCTTTGACCATTTTTACAATTTTTTCAGCGACGATGTCGCCATCGTGAATCACCGCACCAGGCTCCTTGCGGGAAACCAGTGACCCATCGGGGTTGTAGGCTCGGTCACCAAAAAATTCAAAAGCAATACGCAGGCCGTGCTTGGCACCGATGGCCTTCAGGTTTTCGCGGTCCATTCCGGCGAGTACATATAAGATAAGACGGGCATTAACGGCAGC
>JARFPZ010000681.1 GCA_029288035.1 Desulfosarcina sp. | reverse complement strand
GTTTTCGATGAAATCTCCACCGGTGCCCAAAACGACTTGCAGCGGGCCACCGACATTGCCCGGTCCATGGTTACGGAATATGGCATGAGTGATCGGCTGGGACTGGTGTCCTATGAGCGCCCCCGTCAGCCGATGTTTTTGCCGGAAAGTTTTGCTTCCGGTAAAAATTACAGTGAAGCCAAAGCCGCCCAAATAGACGAAGAAGTCGCCCGGTTTGTCGAGGAAGCCCATCAACGCGTTCATAAAATCCTCTCGGAGCGGCGAACTGTCCTGGATGATTTGGCCCATCTCCTTTCTGAAAAGGAAAGCGTGCAGGGAGATGAGCTCAGAATGATGTTGTCCAAGTCCACCTCCCCCGAAATGGCGAATTGATCGCCTCGGAGAATATAAAATATGGAAAAAAGGAATGCGTTGAAAAATTTAAAAAGAAGCACTTTGATAACATTTTAGTTTAAACAAACTGGAGAAACAGATGCAACTTACAACCGTTGTGAGAGGGGCGTGGGATGCTTTTGCAACACGATTATGGCATTTTTACCGATGTTAATTGGCGCCATCATGATGTATGTGGTGGGTATCTATAAACTTCATAATTAAATGAGGAGGGGTTATGTATAGAAAATTATCAAGCGGGTTGGATATAGCGATCCAGAAAGCAGTGGAGCAAGCGAGGGATACAAACTTTTTTGAGGCCAGTACAACCGGCCGTGGGGTTTATCCTTTCATCAATTTGTTTGAGAAGGAAGGGGACTTGGTGTTGGCCGCTGAATTGCCTGGAGTAAAAAAAGAGGAATTGACTTTGGAAGTAAGAGAAGACGTTCTGCGTCTGGCCGGTGCACGTAAAATTGAGTATGGCGAAGATTGCAGTTGCCATCGTCTGGAACGTAAAGGGTTAAACTTTGATCGTTCCATAAAATTGCCTTTTCGTATAGAGGGGGACAAGATCCAGGCGGATTTTAAGAATGGATTGTTAATGGTGATCCTGCCAAGGGCAGAGTCAGACAAACCCAAACAAATTGTAATCAACTAAATTAGATGAATAAGGAGGATACCATGGCTGAAAATAAAGTAGCCGCCAAAACCGAAGCTCAAGATCTGCAAAAGCAGGAGCATAAAGAAGAACGAACTGTCGCGGGACGGTTTTTTATTCCACAGACCGATATTGTAGAAAATAAAGAAAGTCTGGTTATAACGATGGATCTGCCTGGAGTGAAGAAAGAGGATGTGAACGTTAAATTGGAGAATAACATACTTGAGGTAGAAGGCCGGATTGACTATGCACCCTATGAAAAACTCAATCCTGTATATGCTGAATACAACATAGGCAATTATGCACGAAGTTTTACCGTCTCCAATGCGGTAGATACCAGTAATATCGAGGCTGTTCTTGAAGAAGGCGTCCTATCCCTGACGTTGCTCAAGGCGCCTGAAGCAAAACCGAGGGTAATTTCTGTCAAATAAAATGCTCAGTAGGAACGTACTGCGTTTGCTCCAGCGTACCGGCGTTCCTACTAAAATCAGTTTCCTCAAACTCTCTCTTATTGACCAATAACAAAGCCGGAAAGGCAGGCGCGTAGTTAAACGATGAGTTAACCATTACTTTTGTGGACAACTGAACTTTGGCCCTGTTTATTTCAAACAATAAAATCAACCTGTTGCAAAATGGTGAGGAGTATTTTCCATCGATGGAAGCAGCGCTGAACCGGGCGTTGCATGAAATTTACCTTGAAAGCTATATCTTCGAAAATGACAATACCGGAAAGCGCATTGTGGAAGCACTCAAACGGGCGGTCTTTCGCGGCGTAAAAACCCACCTTCTGATCGATGGCTTCGGGTCGAATCGTTTTCCGAAAACCATGTAGACGAAACATTGAATCTGTTGAAACATGTGGTTACGGCTGAGTAAACTGTTATACGGGATGTTGAAGCCATATATTCAGCGAGATACAAACAAACTGGAACAGAAAGGAGTGAACATGCGAGTACAAGACTACTGCAAGGCAATGTTGGCTGAGGTGAAAGCGTGGACAGAAAAGCTCGAGGCGATGAAGAAGGTCGCTGACAGTTATGGAACAGAGCAGAAAGAAAAAATTCTTCCGCTTATTGGACAGCTAGAGCAGGAGGTTGTCACCGCGCAGATGCGCGTTCAGAATCTCGAAACAGAGTGTCCGTCTGATTGGTCGCCGATGAAAAATGAGCTCGATGACCTTTTCGGTACCATAGGAAGCAGTGTCGACCGTGCCTGGCGCGATCTGTCCCCTGGTGAAGTTGGTGGTTAGCAATGGAAATTAAAAAAATACTATGGCCAACTGATCTTTGAGGAGGAGCGAAACATGCATTGAATTATGTCCGGTCTCTGACCGAAAGATACGGTGCTGAAATTCATGTTCTTTACGTCATCACGGATCTTGCGCATCATCGAGGACTATATGGCAATTTCGAGCAGGATCACATCGATAAAATAATCGCGTGGGAAAACAAAAAGGCAAATAAGCGATTGGATAACTGATTCAATATTTCGCTCCGTTACGTTTCACAATAGTATCACTATTCTCGAATTCAAGAAAATATAAACATAATGCAAGCGATCATAAAACGGATCAGTTCCAATTCTTATTAATTCAAAAAGCCAACAAGGAGAGCCGCTATGTTTTGTTACCAGTGTGAACAAACCGCCAAGGGGACAGGCTGCACCGTTCAGGGCGTTTGTGGAAAATTACCGGAAATTGCAGCGTTACAGGATCTGCTTCTTTATTCATTAATGGGACTGTCACAAGTTGCCGTGGAAGGGCGAAAAGTTGGTGTCTCAGACAGTGATGTAAATGTTTTCACGGTAAAGGCAGCCTTCTCCACCCTGACAAATGTTGATTTTGACCCTGATCGATTTGTGGATTTGATCCAGCAATCCATTAGGTTGCGTGAAAAATTAAAAACACAAGTTGAGGCTGCCGGCGGCAATAATGGATGGCTTGACGGGTCTGCCGTTTTCCAAGCAAAAACCGGCTTAGAAGAGTTAGTGAAGCAAGGGGAACAAGTCGGAATAAAATCGTATCCAGGTGATAATCCGGATATCCTATCCTTAAAACATACCGTGCTCTATGGAATTAAGGGCGTTAGTGCTTACACGGACCATGCGCTGATTTTAGGACAGGAAGATGAAAGTGTTTACGCATATGTGCATGAGGGACTGGCCGCTATTCAGGGCGATGATCTGGGCGTTGAAGACTGGATCCAGATGGCGCTCAGATGTGGGGAGGCCGCCTTTAAAGCCATGGAGCTTCTTGATGCTGGCAATACGGAAAAATTTGGTCATCCTGTACCGACAAAGGTTCCGCTGGGGTATAAGAAGGGAAAAGCCATTCTTGTCTCAGGACACGACATGAACGATCTTGAGGCACTTTTAAAACAAACAGAAGGGAAAGGCATTAACATCTACTCCCACGGCGAGATGCTATCGACGCATGGCTACCCCAAGTTAAAGGCATATCCACATTTTTACGGTCAATTCGGTACGGCCTGGCAAAAACAAACGAAAGAATTTTCCGATTTTCCGGGTGCCATTTTGATGACCACCAATTGTATCCAGCGGCCTAAA
>JARFPZ010000609.1 GCA_029288035.1 Desulfosarcina sp. | reverse complement strand
GACAGCAAAGAAAGAGGGTGAAATCAGACTTGCCGGTTTTGGATAACTTTTAATGTTGCGGAGCACACCGCAGCAGCAGCCGCAACAACAGCAAATGTTTATAATTTTCTGAAAATTGGTGGACTGCAGCACCAGTCCGGCCTCATCAGCTTTTTTCAAGATCTCTAAGACTTCCGGATGATCGATTTTACGCCCAAGCCCGTTTTCTATATAAAAACTTGCAGCTTCTCCAAATAAAAGGCAAACTTCCCCAGGCTTATCACATCCTTCTCCCAACAACCTACGTTCACGGCGGCAGATACAGGGAGCGACCGCAGCCTTTTTCACATTGCATACCAGATTGTCGACATTCTCATAGGTCATCACTGAGAGTTCACTATTCAGGCTCGCATTAACGGGTATAGTACGCAGTTGCGGAATTTTCCATGCTTCCTTTAAGAGGACCGGAAAATATTCATCCATGTATTTGACAAAATCCGGGTCCAAATCACTAACATGGAATTCCCAAATTCCCATGAGATATTGAGCGGCCATATACGTTGGCTGATTCTTCTTGGAGTAAATTCTGTAAATAAGCCCTTTTTTTGCCATGGTTGCTAAACGCTGCTCGGCTTCTTGTCTTGAAATTTTTGCACGACGTGCAACCACTTTTGGTTGTTCGGCAATCAGGGTTAGGTGAAGGGCAAGTTCTGCTTCTTCGGGAGAAAAAAGCCTCTTTAGAATGCGCATCTCTACACCACTGTCAGTCGGTGGAAATCCACCCGGCAGGTCATCCAAATGCTTTGCCAGTTTTTGATATATGCATTCTGTCAAGATGTCCTTCTTCTCCTTTGCCTGCCAGCCTTGTCTCTTTATACGTCCAATAATAAAATGTGCCTGTTTTGGACTCAATCGGCTAAAACAACCAGTCCGTCCACAGCCACCGGTGAGCCATTATTGATCACAAACGGGTTGATATCTATCTCCTGAATTCTTGGGTGGCTGTCACCCAGCGCGGCAAGACGTACAAGTATCCGGGCAAATGCCTCTCTGTCGACAGGCGCGAAGCCTCTGATCCCGTTGAGCAATTTTTGGGATTTTAGCCGGCCTATCATAGATAGGGCTTCTGAAAAAGATAACGGAGCGACGCCGAAAATCGTATCGTTGATGGCCTCGGCCAGAATACCGCCCAAACCGCACATGACGCACGGTCCAAACTGGGGATCACGCACAAAGCCCGCCATCATTTCTATCTCGCCTTTTACCTGCCTCTGAACCAGTACTTTTCCCTTGCCGTTCATTGCCGCCTGCAATCGGTTGAATGACGACGCTATCCCGGCGGGTGAGTCGATACCGAGGTGTACCAGCCCGAGTTCGGTTTTGTGACCAGCACCTTTCATAAGGCCCTTGACCACCACCGGAAAACCGAATTGAAGCGCCGCCGCCTTTGCTTCATCCATGCTGGAAACCAGATCTTCTTCCACGACCGGGATTCCCGCCTCGGCGAGAAGCTGCTTTGAAAGGTATTCGTCTATATTTCCATTTTCTGAATCAAGAATTTTGTTCAACACATCGGGTATTTTTATCGCTGTCGAGGGCCTTGATAAATCCGACCCTATGGCGGCTTTGGATCTGCCAGGATTGAGAAGAACTGACAAACACTCCACTCCCCGAGGCAGTTCCCGAAATACCGGAACCGATAACTGTTCGGCTTCGCGCTGAAAAGAGGTTACGAGTTCCCGCTCTCCTGAAATCCAGCATAAAAGCGGCTTGCCGGTCCGGCGTGCTACTTCCGACAGGTGCGGAAGATCCGGTTCGAGCTCAAATCCGCCCACAAAGCAATGTACGAAAACGGCATCCACACCGGGATCGGCCGCCACTGCCTCCATGGCCGCTCCAAAAGCCTTTTTTGGCCCGTTTAAAATCGCGCCCGGCCACAAATCAACAGGGTTTGACGGCGGCATCCATTCGGGAAAAACAGACTTTAACTTCTCGATGGTCGGATCTGATAACTCGGCCGGCACGAGGCCGTAACCATCCATGATATCGGTTTGAACGATACCCGCCCCACCGGTGTAAGTAAGGATGGCAACACGATTTTGACTTTCAGGATTGATCTCGGGGTACATGGAAAGGGTTCGGCAAAAATCCATGAGCTGATAGAAGGCCTGTGCCTGGAAAACGCCGACCTGTGCCAGCGCACCTGCGATCACCGCACCGTCGCCGGAAAGACTGGCCGTGTGGCTCATGGCCGCCTCCGCGCCCCTGGCGGTTTTGCCACCGTTCAAAACCACAATCGGCTTGGGTGATCGGCGGCACAAGTCCATAAATCGGCGGCCGTCGGCAAAAGATTCAAGATATAATCCAATGGCCTTGGTTGCCGGATCCTGAATGAGATATTCGATAAGATCGTTTTCATTCACATCCATCTTATTGCCGATGGAGCACACTTTATTGATCCCCATTGTCCCGTGTGAAATGATGTCAACCAGAAAAGCCCCGGCGAGCATACCACTTTGAACAATCATAGAAACACTGCCGGGTACTAGCTGGGTGTCCCAGATCGTGGGAGTGACGGTTGAAAAGATATACCGACTTGGTGCGTCGACGAGCCCCATACAGTTCGGACCCCACACCCTGATTCCCGAAAGATCCGCGATCCGTTTAACCTCATCTTGAATTGCCCGGCCCTGATCGCCGGTTTCTGCAAATCCGGCTGATTGAATCATGACACCGGGTATTTTCCGGGTTGCGCACGCCTCCATAACTGCCGGCACCAGCCGGGCGGAAACAAAAAGGATGGCAAGGTCAACCGGGTCCGGGACATCCAGGATCGATGGATAACATGGAAATCCTTCAATATCCTCATATCGGGGATTAACGGGATAAATTTCACCTGAATACCCTCTTTTAAGATTGTCAATTATGACGCGTCCGCCCTTGCCCTGACCGGGAGTTGCGCCCACAACCGCAATTCCTCTGGGTTTAAAAAAAAATTCCATTCAGCAGATTCCTCCTCAATCAGCGTCGATTATTCCAACCGTTGTTTCCTGTCTGCATACTTGGGTCGCTATCCTCTTATCTCTTTGAGATGACAACTAAACTCGCCTCATTGACTGCATTGTCGTCGAGCACCGGGCACGCAGTAGACCTTTGGACCCCCCGATCAGTGGAACAACAGGAGTGTCGATATCAGACGGTCTATCTAATTGCAAGTTATTAACATCCATGAAAAAATTAATAACTTTCTAAGTAAAATTAAATGCTATTAATTTGAGAGCTTGAAAGTGCATAATTTGAACACCAAGTTATTATAGAAATGTTTTCTGATTGGTTTTGATAGTTATTTATATATTTATGGACGTCTCAAAAGTTCCCAAAAGTTCTTTCAAATCAGCCGGGCATAGCGTTGGCTGCATTTATTTGTTGGCATCTTTTAGTTTAATTTTTTCTAAACCTGATAGAGACCAGGCCATTGTATAACGATGTCGTGAAAATATGTGTTCACCCGATATTACAGCTAACACTTTCCCTGATGCTAAATCAATAACCGGTCCCCCACTCCATCCTTCTTGAGATTCTGCGCTAATAAAATATAAATATGCGGTTCCTGTGCTAGGATAGATCTTTTCTATTTTGCCAATAGAATATTTAACAGAGTAAAAGCCACTGTTTTTATAAAAATTAGTACCAATCAAAAGAACATTTTGTCCTACGTTTGCAATCTTACCTATTGAAAAAAAATGAGTCAGGTGATTTTTCTTTATCTTATAGTAGCCAATATCCCATTTTAATACAGTTTTACTTATAAGTTTATTATTTACTTCATTTATATTTAAAATGGTCACTTTATCATTCTCTTGCCAATGAGAATTAATGCGTGTGCATAGGTATTTAGAGGTGGAGTTGCCATAAACATCAATATTGCGAGCAAATGCAATTTTACTTTGATCTGCTGCATGCTTAGCTGTTACTAAAAAATTGCGATTTATCATGAATGCAGTAGCAGGTTTTAAATCTATTGTTTTAACCTGTTTACCGTTATTAAGATCAATTCGCTTTTGCGGAAGAATGCTATACACGCGTTGTAAATACTTGGATATTGTTGATGGCGTGTTTTCGGTGAATGTTTTTATTTCCCATCCAAAAATGCTTCCAATAAAAAGAAAATAAGCCAGAATAGTAAATAAAATTGATCTCATTTTTTTCTAACCAGAGATGAGTCAGCTCTTTTTGTCATGTAAGTGGTTTGAAATGTGAAGTCCCCAAATTACAGATTCTATTGCCATGATCTTTAATTCGACAATTATCGAAATTCATTATGATATGTTTCGGATATCGTATGGTTTTTATCATATAAAAATCTAAAATAATTAGATATATGAAATTCAAGCCCTCATTATGAGCAACTGTTGCGACTGCCTCTTGCATAAACATGATATAACTAATCTGCAATCAGACATCCAGAATCTCAAAAACCTGCTCGTTCGCAGGCTTCGTATTATCCATCCATGTTTCACGAACGCTGCGAACAAGATCCTGGTAGGTACCGGACTCCTTGCTTTTGTAATTGTCCAGATCTTCAATAGTCCTGAAGTGCATTATAGCCCCAAATTGAGATGGATTATTTCTGGAACGGATAAATTCCAAATGCCTCATTCCCTTGACGCTACGAAGCTCCGATGCACTAGTTTGCATCCAACGCTCGACATCTTTGCCATCTAGGGCATGGTAAGTGACCAACCGAATAATCATTCGACATACCTCCTTTTCAAGTTTGAATAGAAACCAAAATCAGGCAGCAAGTGCAACAATTTTTGGGCGGCTATCCGGATTTCGTTTAAAATTGATGATATGCTCTAAACTCGCCCTAAATTTGATAGATTATCGACGCCCTTTATTTTGGTTTTAGCACCGAGATAAAAAATTAAATTCAGGACGATTCGCACAACTTCAGTTTAATTGACGCGAATTCTGAAATTTTTGTTGCATCCGATTTTACGACACACCAGTAGTTCTGAATTTAGATTTCCTTGAAATCAGCGGCTTTGCAGGCAACACCCATTTGCTGCATTCTCGAGCAGAATTCTTCCATTTCCTTGTTGAGAATATGTCTGTGTTCATCTGTGTAGAGCAAAAACAACGTCGCCATCTTTCGATCTGACGAAATTAATTCGTTGTTATTGAGACCGAGTTCTTCAGCCAGCGGATTTAAATCCGCCATCACTTGCGTCATGTTTTGATAACGTTCAGTCAGATCCCGGGCGCAGGCTTTGAGGATGAAATTGCAGAGTCCATCAGGTATATTCGATACCAGGGCGGACGGGTTTGGGATGTCCATCTTGATATGCATAGCCATCACCGCCCAGGCGTCTTCTTCCGGAAACGGACGCTGCCCGGTCAGCATTTCATAGGCCGTGATACCAAGGCCATATATGTCGGTTCGTTCATCGACCGGTATACAATCGATTTGCTCTGGGGACATGTAAAAAGGTGTGCCCGTAAGAAGGTTTTCCGAGCCACAGGGGCAGGCGAGTCCAAAATCCAAAATTTTAATCTTTTCATCAGGCAGAATAAAAATATTGCCTGGCTTGATGTCCTGGTGCACAATGCCGTGCTCATGCGCATACGCCAAACCGGCAGACACTTGAAGAAGATAACTGACGACCTGTTTGGCGGACAGCCTTAGCATTTTTTGAAGCGCTTTCCTCAGCGACATCCCTTCGAGATGCTCCATGACGATAAACAAGGTCTGATAGCGTTCTTCAATATCATAGACCTTGACAATGTTTTCATGGTTGAATTTTGCAATTGTTTTGGCTTCATTGCGAAAGTTAATAATAAAATCAGTTTCCATGGCCAAGTCATGTTTCATCATTTTTATGGCCACGGGCATATTTAGGGCTTCATGCACGCCTCGATAAACAATGCTGTAACCCCCATTGCCAATGATATCTGTGAGGATGTATTTCGCGATCTTTCTTTCGGCAGTCACTGCTCGGGTTTCAAACCATTTGGTTACAAGATCCGTCAGAAAATTTCGCAGGTCTGGATACACCTCAGATATTTTATCGAACTGTTCTTTTGTCAGACACCAGAGGTGCATGTCGGTTTCGGCATCCACGTGAGCGCTGCGCGGCTCACCGGTAATTAGCGCCATTTCACCAGCAATATCCCCTTCCTGCAACCGCGCCACCGGTATCAGTTCACCGTTTTTCTCGACATTGATAGCACAGGTACCTTTTTGAATAATGAAGCAGGCATCACCGGGTTGCCCCTGGGTGATAAATCGTTGACCGGCCTTTACATACCAAAAGGTTATACAATTTAGCAATGGACAAACAGCATCCCTGGATATGGATTTTAGCAAGTCCGTTTTGCGGAAGAATTGATAGTCGGATGCCCTCGGCATTTTTTTGTCGGGGCCGTCTAATTCTTCACATCGCTCATTATTATTCTGAGTAGATTTTATTTCAGCCCCCAGTTTATGTATCCGAACTTTTTTTTCACCCGGAAGGATCCATTTTGTCTCACCTTCAAAGAGATCCCATGTTTTTTCGGCCTTATTGAAAGCGCGCAGATAAATGACCGTCGCCGGCTCGATCTTCTTTTGCGTCTGGATCCCCACCCCTCCAGGGCTTCGATTTATCAAATCCACAAATATTTTTTTGGGTGTGGAGGCAGGATTCGTTCCAGAGGCATCGCCGGCTCCTTTTAAATAAATCATCCCAACTTCCGGGGGATCTATCTTCGATCTATCGCTGCGTCTTTGAGAATTACGCTTACTCATCGGTTCTCCTTCCCAATATTTGGAATCACAAATCAGAGAGATCCGCCGCTTTTAAGTCGATGCCAAGCTCCTCGGCTTGGGCCCGAAGGTTCTGCATTAATTGCTCGACTGCCGGTTGCTTATTTTCATTGTAAACGATAAACAGGCTGGTCATATTTATTTTTTCGTCAGTGGGCCGCTTGCCGGCAATACCCAGTTTATCGGCCAGGGGCCTAAGGTCATCTAAAGCCTGAGCGACCGTTTGATATCGTTGGGCGGGGTCCTGCCGGCAGGCTTTAACGATGAATTGTCGCAAAATTTCCGGAATATCGGGAACCACATCTGCCGGGTCCGGGATGCCGCAATTGAGATGCAGGTCGATGAGCTTCTGGGGATCTGTTTCCGGAAAAGGTCTTTCACCTGCTAGCATCTCGAAGGCAGTGATACCCAGTGCGTATATATCGGTACGCTGATCCATGGGTTCGCTTTGGATCTGCTCCGGGGCCATATAGGCCATTGTGCCAAAGGAAGCAAAGTCCTCAGTTCCGATCAGGCACGACAGACCAAAATCAAGTATTTTAAGCCGATCGTTTGGTTGAACGAAAATGTTTGAGCTATTAATATCTCGATGAATGATGCCCTTTTGATGGGCATACTGCAAACCTGAACATAGCTGAATTAAAAAACTGATCGATAATTTAGGCGGTATGCGTTTCAGTCGCCTTAGCATGTCCTCTAACGATTCGCCCTCAACTAGTTCTTCGATGATGAAAACCGTGCTAAAACGTTCCTCGATGTCATAGATCCTTAGAATATTTTCATGTTTCAGGCCGGCAATGGTTTTGGCTTCGTTCCTGAAGCCATTGATAAAGTCAGGGTCCATTGCAAGATTGTGTCTTAACATCTTAATGGCCACCGGCATATTCAAATCCGTGTTAAATCCCCGGTAGACAATGCTGTACCCACCTCGGCCGATAATATCCGTTGCCATATATTTTCCGATGACCCGATCAGCCGTCGGTCTTCTGGAATCGAACCGACTGGCGACAAGTTCCGTCAGAAATTCAAGCAACTCCGGATCTTCTTTGGAAATGTTGTCGAATAAGTTTTTATCCAGCGCCCAAAGCTCCATTGTGGTTTCGGCCTCCGCGTGTGCGCTCTGGGGTTCTCCGGTCAGAAAAGACCGAATGCCGATGATATCTCCTCTTCCCAAGTGACCGACGGGGTGCAATTGCCCGCCTTTTTCAACAATGAGCAGACAAGCACCGCGTTGGATAATGTAGGCGGTCTGCTGCACATCCCCTTGGGTGATGAATCGCTCGCCGGCTGCGACGATTTTGCATGACACTTTGGAGGCCAAAAACTTTTTTTCATCTTCTGAAAAATAGTTAAACAATTTGAGCCCGGTATTCGACGTATCCTCTTCTTCCTGAACCAACCGGTAGAAAGAACAGCTGGTACAAGAATCGCGTTTCTCGGCAAAGGTTCCCTGAACTTCTCCGCCACAACAGGTGCCGGCTACCGCCCAACAGATTCGGCCTGCATTTTTCCCATCGTTTATGCCCCCATAGGATGAGTCCATCGCTGCGACGCAAACGCCTTTTTCTGCTGCCTTTGCGCCGCCCGGCTCTCTTTGGCATTTCATAAATTCCCAACAATTACGCTTTTTGGTTGACATGGTTCCCGGTCCTTAGAGAATCAATCGGTCGATGGTATGAATCATGCGCAAATAGGATACGATTTAAAGAAAATAAAAAAGCCCATACCTCACTTAAGGCATGAGCTTTTGCTTTGTCAGACACTCAGTTCTAAATATCGCTGTCAGACAGAACTTCCGCTTATTTAGCTCCGCTTTCAGCTTCATTGTACCGACCTCCATCGGACGTCGCCCAAAACCCCACATCCCGGTCAAATGCAAAGCTTAACGAAATCCAATCATGCTGTTACGGAAAGAAGGGATATTTAATTCAATATATGAGGGTTACGATACTTACTATATGCCACTTTGTGATATCTGTCAAGCCCAATGTATGATATAAAAATTGGGTATAATTAAATGGTTAGAAACGAATATATAGCCAAGGTTAGAGTAATTATGATAAGTTCGACTGGAGTATATTGAGATTTTATGAAATAAGCTGTTAACATTGCTGGGGCCTTGCTACTTGCACAATTATTGGGTCTTTTTTTTGCAGACTGATAAAAATGACGCCAATAGTTTCAATTTCCAGCATCAATGATATTTGCATTCCGGTCTATTATGACTTACATTTTTATACATTGCATTTAAAAATTCCACTTCCGATATCGACGCCGGCGGATATTGCGGCCACCGGCTTATATCGACAGCCTATGTTTAGGTAATAGAACCAAAAATAAATAAGAGTAAAAATTCAGAACGATTCGCCCGCAATCCAATATTGTTGGCGCGACCACAGACAAATGTGTTGCATGAGATTTTACGGCACGCCAGTAGTTCTGAATTTAGGCCAAGGAGATGCGTGTGCGATTGGCGGTGATATCAGAT
>JARFPZ010000238.1 GCA_029288035.1 Desulfosarcina sp. | reverse complement strand
TCGGATATTTTAGACATGTCGCCGGCATAAACCCGCTGCAGCGCCTTCAAGGCATCCGGCCCCCAGAGCCTGAATTTACCCAGCGTGGATGCATCCAGCATGCCGACATTGTTGCGTACATTTTCAATTTCTTCACGGCAGCTGAAATCCTGGGAAAAGTAGCGCGCTCGTTTCCAGACACCGATGCGGCGCATGACACCGCCGTCTTTTATTTGGGAATCATGCAGCGGCGTGCACTTGTACATATCGTGGTTGGTTCCGGCATAGGTTGCAATAAAGGTCGGAACCATGGGTGGCCGAACCGTCGTCGGTGTGGCCAGGCCACTGCCCGCTCCATGATACTGGGCCACAAACAATGGCAGGTTATGCCCGGGGATTCCGCCCTGGCCGGGTCCCGTTCCGGCTGCGGTAAAGCGCTTAATTAATTCCGTGGCATCAAACCCCATTTCCAGGGCCTGAGACACATTTTTAAGGGTGGTGTCCTCATCGAAACAAATAAAGGTTTTGCGGCCTTTAACCGGGGCTTGAACCAATTTGCACCCCCTTGCCGGACCGGGCAGGTCGTTGAGCCGCTCCTGGGCCGGTTTCAGATCCGCTTCAACGTCTGCATCACAATCAGCCGCCGCCATGAGCCCTGCCAAACGACCGGAGGCCTCGATGGACAGGGGATCGCCCAAACCCAGCAAACGACCGGCGGCATGCGTTTTTTCCGGTAGTTTTGAGGGCAAAAAATAGCCCGTGTGACTGTCATACGCCAGCTTGGCCTGGGCCAGGGAAAGCGGGCCGGTGACCGGGGTCATCCCGGCGGATGCAATCAAAAGATCACAATCAACATCCCGCTGGTGGACTCCCTGGACGGTGCTGAGGGTCACTTTGTTTAGGCGGGTGTCTCCGTGGGCCGTATGGGCAACCCATCCGCGTAAAAACGGTATTTTTTTGGCAGCGAGTCCTGCCACCAGGGCGGGATCCTGCCCGTCTTCCCGGATATCGGCGACCTGTAATACATTAAGACCTAGATCCGAAAGATCCAATGCCGCTTCGATGCCGAGATCGTGGGCGATGCTGAAAACGGCATTTTCTCCGGGGAGCAAGCCATAGGTCCGCGCCAAGCGGTGTGCACAGCTAATCTGCATGACACCGGGGCGTTCGTTATTTTCAAAAAGCAGGGGACGCTCAATACATCCCGTGGCGACCACAACACTTTGCGCCCGAATTTCGATATAGCGCTCAGTAAAAGAGTCTGAATCGCCGCCCACTTGAAAGGCCGTGACAAGGTTGTTGTTGTAGGCACCGACAACGGCAGTATGGGTAAAAACGCGAATGGTCGGGGCTTGAGCCACCCGTTCCGCTAATTCCCGGGCTCTTTCAAACAGGTGGATGCTGTTGTCATATTCCGCCGTGCGATAGTCAAAAAACCCACCCAACCATGGGCGCGATTCCATCAAAATGACCCGCAGCCCTCGCTCGCCCGCAGCCAGCGCTGCAGACAACCCCGCCGGCCCGCCGCCGATCACACACACATCTGCTTGGGGATAGATTTCATCATATTTCCCCGTCATCTGAAAATCAGGAGAAATTTGTCCGAGCCCGGCGGCCTTGCGCACTTGCTTTAAGGCAATCGGCCATATTGGGGCCGGCTTGTGCATCATTCGATAGTAGAATCCAGCGGGCATGGCCCAATCCAACCGATCCATGAATCCCATGAGATCTTTTTCAGGGGTTCCCTTTACATTTTGGGCCTTTACCGTCATCCCGTTTTTGAGAAGCGTATTTTCGGTGCGAACATTGGGGATGCCGTTTAGCTGCATACAGGTATTGCTGCATTCGCCGTCCAAACTATAAAGTCCCCGGGGGCGATGATATTTAAGGCTGCGGGAAAATATGCGAACCCCGCTGGCATACAAGGCGGTCGCGACCGTATCGCCGGCCACCCCTCGGCAGATTTTACCGTCATAGTTCAAAGATATTTCTTGCGCCGGATCAATTCGCAAAGTCGGCAGTTGGCTTAGCCTGTTCATTAATTTACCTCCGGTTTTTCCACTTCGAGGTTGGCGGTTGTATCCCGGTGAATGGTAAACCAGGCACCGCATCCGTCCCGGTGAAACCACCACTCCTTTTGGATACCGGCCACACACTCATTCAAGTGAACGTAGTCACACCATTTTTCGGGGGTAAGTCCTTCTTCGTCGGGCCTGGGCCCTTTATCCACTCCGCCATAGCGGAACTCATAACCGTTGCGTTTGCCGCAAACGGGGCATGTAATGGTGAATGCCATGGTCATCTCCCCTCTTTCAAATTGAAGATTGAAGAATGAAAAATGAAGAATGAATATTTAAGGAATTTTATCGATTAAAATTAAAATAGATGGAGCGAAGCCTCCGGCTCGTAGGGGTTGTAGCGCCTACGCCTCGGAGAGCGACTTCCTCAAATCGTCAATAGTCATTCGTCACTCGTCATTCGATTAGTTATCAGGTGAATAGCTCATCAAAGCCGCCGTCTCCCCCATCAGCCGATGCTGTTCATAACGCCGCAAATGAAAGGGTTTCAGCATGTCGGGGCAGTTGCCGCTTGCCATAAATTGGGCCATATATTTTCCGGTGGCGGCACAGGACTTAAATCCGAAATACCCCCAGCCGCAATTCATATAATAGCCTTCAATCTGGTCATTGCCATCCATGATGGGCGCCATGTCGGGTGTCATATCGGCCAGTCCGGCCCAATGGCGCATGAATTTGACTCCTCTTAAGCACGGCAGCATTTCCGCCAAGGCTTGCGCTTGATGTTGGATGTAATAAGCCGTGGTCTGGGTCGTGTAATTGGGCCAGGGATCCATGTGAGCGCCCGTGGCGATTTCACCTTTCAGGGTCTGGTTGGCATAGACGTGATAGGCACCGGATGAAATGACGTGATTTAAAATCGGTTTGAGCGGTTGGGTCACCATGGACTGGATGGTCAACACACTGATGGGCAGTTTGATGCCCAGCATTTCATAGGAAATGCCGGCCGAATAACCACCGGCCGACAACAAAACCCGTGGGGTCTGAATCTTCCCGCGATCCGTTTCCACAGAGACGATTTTGCCGTTTTCAACCCCAACACCTGTCACGGCGGTCTGCTGATGGATATCCACCCCGCGCGCTGAGGCGCCTTTGGCCAGCCCCCACACCACCGCATCATGACGTAAAATTCCACCCGGCGGATGAAACATGGCGCCAAAAATCGGATAGGTGATGTCCTCTGATATGTTCAGCGCGGGCATCATCTCCCGGCATTGCTTGGCATCGATCAAATGACTTTCAACCCCGTGAAACTGAGCCGTCGCGACGCTCATCCGCGCCGCATTCACGGCCGCTTCGCTGTGTAACAGATTCAGGTTTCCACAGTTAAAAAACATCAGGTTGTAGTCCAGCTCTTTTGTCAGAATAGGCCAGAGCTTAAGGGCTTCCCTGTAGAGCGGAACATTTTCCTGGGTTCGCTGGTTGGCACGCACGATGGCCGTGTTTCGTCCCGCACCTCCGAACCCGATAAAACGTTTTTCAAGAACCGCCACATCGGTGATTCCCTGGTCCCGGGCCAGAAAATAGGCGGTGGCCAGGCCATGCAGACCGCCGCCGATAATCACCGCATCATAGCTGGATTTCAGTCGGGGCCTCTTACCCCACAAGGGTTTGTAGTTGCCAAACATATTGCTCCCCTTTTATAGGCTTTCAGATAAAATGATAGTTTTCCTTTCAGTCTCCAATTGGCGTCGATCCGCCGGTGCTCAACAATTACGATAATATAAAATAATACAATATTTACGATATCTTATATATTAAATTATTCAACACTTAACCATCTCACGATATCATTACTTATGATAGTGAAATAAATCATGTCAAGGAAAAAATTAAAAAAAGAAAAGATTTATTTCAAAATAGGTTGACAAACTTGAAATTATGATTGTACTTATAGTTTCGATCCGTATCGAGATCATTTGGACGGTGCATCTATTTTTTGATTTTGTTATGATTTGCGTGCTTCTACGATGACTCAGCCGTGCTGTTTTGCCATGTTTTATTTCATTTGATTACTATTCTTTCATTGATTAATATCGCCACGAAGACACAAAGACACGAAAAAAATAAAGTTATATGATTACCTTTGTGGCTTGCTGCCTTAGTGGCAGATCTATCACGTCCTTTTCAGGAAAAAATAACGATGAACGATCACCCATCGCATCCGGCAATGAAAGGAATCGTCGAACAGCGCCCCTCCTTGACACCCAAAGCCCGAATCTTAGGGAACTACATCCTCAAAAATCCCCGCAAAGCGGTCTTCATGACCACCAAGGAACTGGCTGAGACATGCCACGTCAGTGAGGCCACCGTGGTACGTTTCGTAAGCCGTCTGGGCTACAAAGGCTATGGGGCATTTCAACAGGCATTGAGAGATTTTGTGGACACGGAATTGACGATGCTGGATCGCACCGACTTGTCTGAGTTGCAGGGCCCGGGTACCGATCGCCTCAGGCGGGTTGTTTTTGAAGAGATGGACAACCTCAAACATTTTCTTGAAAGCGTCGATCTGAATGTTCTGAACCATGTTGTCGATTTTCTTGAAAAAAGTCATTCCATCTATGTCATCGGCTCCCGTTTGTCCTACACATTTGCATACTATCTGGGTTGGTCGTTGACCAAGATTCGGCCGGATGTTCGTATCATAAAGGGAAGCGACAGCGCATCAATCGACTGGTTGACAATTGCAGCACCTGAAAGCCTTGTAATTATCATCGCGACGACACGATATCCCAATGAGCTTATTCGTCTTGGCAAGATGGTACGCCGGCTCGGTCTGACGCTCATCGTCATTGCAGACAGCTCCTTGTGTCCCTTAACCCATTTCGCCCATCTGTCATTGATTGCACCGTCCAAAAACATTCCCTTTATTGGAAATCCGACCACGATTTCCTGCATCATCAATTACCTTGTTCTGGAACTGGCCAGTCGGAACGGTGGACGGTTGAAACAGCATCAGGAAAAATTGGAACAGGCTTACCTTGAAAATGATGTTCTCTTTAATCTGGACAGAGACGAGTTTGATATAAAATGAAAGGAGGCAACTATTATGAGTGAACTATTGGGAAAAATGGCAGAATCATTGATCGCAGGCAAAGTAGATGAAGTGACGGACCTCACCCAACAAGCCCTTGACGCAAATGTATCGTCAAAGGATATTTTGGAGAAAGGACTTCTGGCCGGCATGGAAGTGGTGGGAAAGCGCTTTAAAGCCAACGAAATGTTTATTCCAGAGGTGCTGCGGTGTGCCAAATGCATGCACGGCGCCATGGAAATCTTAAGACCGCTGCTGGCGGAAACCGGTGTGGAAACTGCCGGCACCTTTGTGATCGGTACGGTCAAGGGTGATTTGCATGATATCGGTAAAAACCTGGTGGGCATGATGTTCGAAGGTGCCGGGTTTAAGGTAATTGACCTGGGCATCGATTTGGATCCAGCGGCGTTTGTCGAGGCGATAAAAGAACACAACGCAAACCTGTTTGGCATGTCGGCGCTGTTGACCACCACCATGCCGAAGATGGGCGAAACCATCAATGCCATTAAAGAGGCCGGCCTACGGGACCAGGTCAAGATTATGATTGGCGGCGCTCCCGTAACCGGTGAGTTTGCCAAAGAGATCGGTGCCGATGCATACGCATCCAACGCCGCCAGCGCGGTGGACAAGGGCAAAGAACTGCTTGGATTGTAAATTACCGGCAAAAAAGGAGATCTACCCATGATAGAAAAAACCATGCTCATTAAAATGAATCAACAGGCTTATGGGACTACCAGATTCCAGATTCTTACCGGCGATCAGATCGAACAGATTTACTTTGCGGCCCTGGATGTTCTGGAAATTTCCGGGGCCAGGATATCTCACCCCGAGGCTCTGGAACTGTTCACCAACAGTGATGCCGTGGTGAGCGAGACCAATCGGGTGCGGATTCCAACTGCCATGGTAGAGCAAGCCTTAGGCAGTTGTCCTTCCAAATCCAATTTAACCGGCAGAAACGGTAAGCGTTCGGTCAAACTGCAAAAAAACGAGGGGGCTTTCGGCAGTGGTGCGGATGCCGGCTTCGTGTATGACCGCAAGTCCGGGGAGCGTCGACAGTCTACCTTCGCCGATGTTGAAGCCGCTGCCAAAATCGTGGATTACCTGCCCAGGCTTGATTTTTGTATGTCCCACGGACGGGTGTCGAACGCCCCC
>JARFPZ010000591.1 GCA_029288035.1 Desulfosarcina sp. | reverse complement strand
TCATATCATCCGGCCCACCCGGTGGCCTTCGATGATGGCCATGTCCGTTTTGCGCGGTGCCACACAATCGCCAACCCGGTATATTTCGTCCACTTTGCCCTTCAATTCAAAATAAATATGGTCGGCGGCGATATTGCCCGCCGCCAGTACCACGGTATCGTAGCCGTCGAAGTCGATCATTTCGTTGGAATAAACATTCAGTCCCTTCACCAGGGTGCCTTGAATCTCCAGCACGGCGATGTCGGGGGTAAAGGTGACGCCTTTTTTGGCCAGCCGGTTGCGGGTCAGGTAGAGATCCTGCAGGGGACCCAAGGCCGATCCGACGAACAGCGCCGCCGTGATCATGTGAACTTGTTTACCGCGATCGGCCAAAAGCTCGGCCGTCCCGGTCGCTTGATGGTGACCGTCCTGATCGATGAGCAGCACTTTGTCGCCGGTTTCCACCTCGTCGGTGAGAACCTGCACCGTGGTCACAACCTGAGGCGGTCCGTATTCGCCGGGAAACGGCGTGGTCTTTGGGATCGAACCGGTAGCGATGACGACGACATCGGGATGCTCGTCGAGCACCGTCTCGACCGTGGCCTCGGCACCCAGGCGGATATCCAGCTCGAGCTTGTTCAACTGACTCACCAGCCAGCGGGTGACACCGGTAATCTCCTGGCGACCGGCCGCTTTTCCGGCCAGCAAATTCTGGCCCCCGACCTCTTCACCCTTTTCCAACAGGGTGACGCGATGTTTCCGCAGGGCGGCTACCCGCGCCACTTCAAGGCCGGCCGGTCCCGCGCCCACCACCACGACCTTTTTAGGGGTTTCGGCTAGTTTGAGCGTGCCGATTCCGAGGGTTTCCTCTTCGCCGGCGGCCGGGTTGTGAAGGCACCCCAGACGGTAGCCAAGTCCCATGCGGGCAATACACCCCTGGTTGCAGGCGATGCAATTGCGGATGTCATCCGTCCGGTCTTCCATGGATTTGTTGGGCAGTTCCGGATCACAGATCAGGGCCCGTACCATGCCGATCATATCGGCCTGACCGTCTTCCAGGATCTTTTCCGCCAAATGGGGGTCGTTGATCCGGTTGGTGCAGAAAACCGGTAAGTTGACCACGGATCGCATACCGGCGGACAAGGGCACGGTGTACGCCAGCGGGGTGTGCATCGAGCCTTCCACCAGGAAAAGATTGTAGAAGGTGCCCAGGCTGAGGTCCAGAAAGTCGAGCCGACCGGATGCCTCGAGCCGTATGGCCACCTGTTTGGCGTCTTCATGGGTAAGTCCGCCCCGGGGATGCATCTCATCGGCATTCAACCGAATCCCGAGGGTAAAATCGGGTCCCACGGCTTTGCGGACCGCATCGATGACTTCAAGGGCGAAGCGGCAACGGTTCTCCATGCTTCCGCCGTATGCGTCCTGTCGGTGATTGGTCAGGGGCGATAAAAACTGACGAATCAGGGAGCTGTGCCCCAATTGCAGCTCGATGCCGTCAAACTGGCCTTCCACCGCATTTTTTGCGCAGATGGCGAAATACTCGATGCATTCCTGGATATCCTCGATTTCCATGGCCTTGCAGGCTTCCCGAAAAATGGGATCTTTGCCGCACGACGGTCCCCAAACCGGCAGGCGCGAAATTTTGCCGTCGCCTTGCATGCCGTTGTGGTTGAGTTGGGCGAAGATTTTGGTATCGTATTCATGAATGGCGGCGGTCAGCCGTTTGAAGCCCGGAATCACTTCCGGTTCATAAACATCCACCAGCTTATCATAGGGGTGGTCCGTGGGATGGATCCCCATCTCCTCGGTGGTGATCAAACCGACGCCGCCTTTGGCCCGCTCCCGATAATAATAGATATGCCGGTCGCTGATCAGATTGTCGACGGCATAGTTGGTCATATGAGCGGCGAAATGGATCCGGTTGGGCACCTGGGTGGCGCCGATTTTGAGGGGTGAAAAAAGATATTTGAATTCGCTCACAACTGTTCTCCCACCCGTCTGCCTTCAAAAATGGCCATGTCAATTCCTCTGGGCGCGACGCAATCACCGATTCGGTAGACTTCCTTGACCTGACCTTTCAGCAGGTGGTAGAGGTCGTCATCGGCCGTATTACCGACGTCCAGGACCACCGTATCGTAATCCTCAAAGGTGATCGATTCGTTGGTGTATATGTCCCGAGCCTTCACGCGCAACCCGTTGTCGCTGGTATCGATTTCCAGGATATCCAGATCGGTTCTGAAGGTGACGCCCTTTTGCAACAAGCGCTGACGACCCAGGTAAAGCTCCCCGCGAGGAGCCAGTTCGATGCCGATGAAAAGATCGCCGGTCACCATATCCACCTGTTTGCCTTGCTCGGCCAACAATTCCGCAGTCGCCATGGCATGGTGCCCGCCGTCCTCATCGACGAACAGCACCTTTTCACCCACCGGATGGGTATCTTGAATGACATCCCAGCCGTTCAAGACGGCCGGCGGCCCATAGTTTCCGGGAAATGGTTTTGAAACCGGTACGGAGCCCGTGGCCACCACCACTGCATCCGGAGCCTGTTCGAGAATCAACTCCGGGGTAGCCGTCACACCTGTCTGTATCGATACGCCTTGTTCGGTAAGCATATGTTTGAGATATCGGATCACGCCCTGCATGGCGCCGCGTCCGGGCCGCTTGCCGATGAGTTTAACCTGACCGCCGACGGTGTCCGATTTCTCGTAGACCGTCACCTCGTGACCACGCTCGTGAGCCACCCGCGCGGCCTCCATCCCGGACGGTCCTGCACCCACAACGATGACTTTTTTCTTGCGTTGAATGGGGGGCCGGGACGAGTCATCGGACAGGGGCTCGTAACCGATCCGGGGATTTTGAATGCACCCCAATGCCTTGGATTGACTAACCCGGCCGATACACCCTTTGTTATCCTTGACGCAGTAGCGGATATCGGCCACCCGGCCCTCCCGGGTCTTTTTGACCATGTCGGGGTCGCTGATCAGGGCCCGCACATATCCCACCATGTCCGCCTTGCCATTCGCAATGAGCTGATCGGCCTTGCCTGGAAAACCGATTTGATGGCCGGCCATCACGGAAATACCGACCCCGTTTTTGATCTGTTCCGCCACATCGATGGAAAAACCGAAGGGGACGTGCATGGACGGCATAATCAGGTGAAGATTGTAATAGGTGCCCACAGCAACGTTGATGAAATCGACGGCTCCGGTGGCCTCCAACGTCTGGGCCATGGGAACGGATTCTTCGGGTGTGATGCCGCCCCAAAATTTTTCATCCGCGCACAGACAGACGCCGACGGTAAAATCGTTGCCTACGGCCGCTCGAACGCTCTCTACAATTTTAAGTGGAAACCGCATGCGGTTCTCAAGGCTGCCGCCGTATTCATCGCCGCGATGGTTGCTGATGGGTGATAGAAACTGGCGTAACAAAGATTCCGGCCCCATGTCGATTTCGAGCCCGTCGAACCCGCCTTGCTGGACCCGCAGGGCGGCCTGGCTGTAAGCATCCGCTATTTCGGTGAAGTCTTCGGGTTCCATGGGTTTGCAGGTTTCACCAAAGACGATATCGGCAACGGCAGAAGGCCCCAAAATCGCCTTGCGAGTCACATAGCCGCTGCTCTGAAACCCCCAATGGTTCAATTGGGCCATGATCCGGGTATCGAATTGATGGACGGCATCCGTAAGCTTTTGAAAGTCTGCCACCACCTCCGGGCGATGGGCTTCGATCAAGGTCTCCCACGGGCGGTCATCGGGGTGCACAGCCAGTTCCCCTAAAATGATCAATCCGCATTCACCCTGGGCGCGTCGCCGGTAGTAGGCAATATGGCGTTCGTTCAGGCGGCCGCTTTGGGCGAAGTTGGTCCGGTGGGCCAGCAAACAAATGCGGTTGGATAAAGTCGTGTTACCCAAATTGAGTGGTTCAAACAGGTTGTCAAACATGTATCATTTTCTCAGCAAAATTTATGCCGCCAACCGGCAATCTGGGTCATCGAAGAAAAGAAACGGCTAAAGGACGATAGAAGGCATGGGATTCTGTACAAAGCATGTTCATGCCAAAATTTTCAATCTTAAATCCTATAGGGAAAATCTCCGATACCCAATGGGAGAAAACACCCCATTTCAGACTCGTATATCTATTTAACGTATCGTTATTATTAATATTAATCAAATTGGGGTCCCATAGGGCCATAAAGGATAATTCAAATTCAGAACGATTCGCCCGAAATCCAGTATTGTTGACGCGACCGCAGACATTTGTGCTGCATCAGATTTTACGATACGTCAGTAGTTCTGAATTTTTAGTAAACCCCGCAAATACCATCGACGGCCAATTCCGCGATTTGGATTTCAGGATTTCTTCTTGACAGCTTCTAATCTCTTGAATATAGATAAAATTATAGAGATTTACCCAAGATAATGTTGGGATCTCAGCAATATCTGAGGATGAATCATCCTTACTCTTCTACAATTTTCTGATACTTTTTAAACTTTAAAACCAAATTTTATAAATCACAGAAAAACGTATTTATATCTATTCTCGATTAATTAAAGATTTCCAATCCTTTCCTGAAATTGCCATCTATTGCGTTAAAGAAGATCTTCTCAAAATTTTCGTTGGAGGTAGATTTGGTTAAGCATTTATAGTCTTACGTAACAGTTTTCCAACGTTAATTTTTCGAGCACAATCAATAGTGTAGTGCTGGCGCAATCGCACAACATATTGATATTACACGGAATATTTGCCTAAACTTTTGGTTAATAATATCATATGCTTAGAGATCATCTTACAAGGAGGTCTCTAACATGCTAAAATTAAACGCTAAATGGCAAGAAACAGCCGAACCTTTACTCCAAAAAAGTCTGAGTGAACCGAGCCTTCGGCTCAGAGAACGGCTACTAGCACTGCATTTTGTGGCATCCGGTCAAGCTGCCGACAAGGTTGCACGAAAGATCGGACGTAGTCGTTATGCACTCTATGATTGGATTCACAACTTCAATGCCAAAGGTATTGCCGGCATTGAGCCCAAATGGAAAGGCAATCCCGGAAAGCTGCTCAGTAATGATCAGCTTGATGCCCTTAAGGAGGCAGTTAAGCAGCATCCTAGAGAGCTTGGCATAAAAAAGGGCCGCTGGACTGCCATGACTGTTGCAGCATACGTCCAAAAAAGTTTTGGTATCCCAATCAGCCATGATACGGCCAGAGACTATTTAAGACAACTTGGCTTCAGTTATAAAAAACCAGCTAGTTTCCATCCACAAATGGTCTTTTTGCCCAATCTCAGCGTCAATCTTCGCGCTTGCTTGTGCGGCGTAGTAAACTACGCCTCCGCACAAGCGCTTGATTTCCTTGACCTTGGACAAAAATCCTCATTTCTGGATTGGAAACACCAAAAGGTGCCCTTCTTTGGCAAAGGTCTTTTATGGACGGGCACCAGCTAAAAAATTAATCAAGGCTGACGCTGAGAAACAAAAACAATTTGCCAAAGAACTTGAACAACTCGAAGACCAACGCTGTGCAAAGAGTATCACCGTTTATTACGATGAAGGTAAAATTGAACAAGATGCCTTACCCAGAAAGGGTTGGTTTCTAAAAGAGCAGCCTGCTCAGATCGAATCCAGTTCGCCAGGAAAAAAAAGATCTTATTCTATACGGCCGTCGTCCGGCCGCAGGGAAAAGTAATTACGATGCAAGTCAAACGCTTTAATCAGAAAAACACCGCCAAGTTTATTTATAAAATTCGTGATCAATTGCCCGGTTATCGTATCGATTTAGTATGTGACAATGCGCCCTGGCATAACGGCAAGCACGTCAGAAAAGCATTGTCGAAAACCAGGATTCACGAGCATCGTCTTCCACCGTATAGCCCTCAAATGAATGCCAGTGAATACTTCATTCGTTGGGCTAAAGAAATTTTATCTTATAACTTTTGCTGGAAGGATGTCGATTCGTTAAAATACTCCTTCCGAGGTTTTGTTGCCTCACAATCGAGAAAAGCCAAAGAAGTCATCCAGAGATGTAAACCCAAAATGTTTGGATTCAACATCGTTTAACTATATTTGTGTCGCTCGGGTGAAAAAGGTGTATCTCACTGGGTGGCCCAAGCAATCTTAAGGATTGATCCGGCTGCGGCAAAATAACATGCCAAATCCGGCAGCAGGTTAACCCCTAACCCAAAGGAGGTTCTTATTATGCCCAATAAGTGTGCTGTAAAGGAGAAAAAAACAGGAAAATTTCAATATCACATTCAACCGCAGGTTTTCTGGATATCGACTGTGTTTATACTCGGGTTCGTGGTTATCACCATCCCCTTGCAGTCGGTCTTCGCAAATGTTTTTAAATCGCTGTTTGGCGGTGCAATGGAATACTTCGGCTGGTTTCTGGTACTGACGGTGAACGCCGTATTATTCTATTGCATCTACCTGATTTTCAGCAAATACTCGGATGTGAGAATCGGCGGGGCCGATGCCAAACCCGAGTTTTCCAATGCGGCCTGGGTTGCCATGCTGTTCAGCGCGGGGCTTGGCATCGGCCTGCTGTTCTACGGCGTCGGCGAACCCATGTACCATTTAGTCGCGCCGCCCATGGGTGGCGTGGAAGCCGGCACTGCCGAATCGGGCAAGATGGCTATGGCCTTCGTCTTTTTGCACTGGGGCTTTCACGGCTGGGGAGTTTACGCCCTGGTCGGTTTGTCCCTGGCGTTTGCGACTTTCAACCGGGGCCTGCCCCTGTCGGTGCGCACGGTTTTTTACCCGCTGATCGGCGATCGTATTTATGGCTGGACCGGCCATATCATAGATATCTTTGCCACGGCCTGCACCCTGTTCGGTGTGGCCACCTCACTCGGACTCGGCTGCCAACAGGTCAATGCGGGGCTGAACTATCTGTTCGGTGTTCCGATTAACGGGGGTGTCCAGGTTATCCTGATCGCTATCATTACGGCCTTTGCCTGCACCTCCGTGGTCTTTGGCCTTGAGGGCGGCATCAAACGGGTCAGCGTCATCAACATGTGGTGTGCCGGCATCCTCTTTTGCTTTGTTCTGGTCCTGGGCCCCACCCTGTTCGCTGCCAATGTCTTTTTTGATTCCCTCGGTGAATACCTCAGTGGCGTTGTAACTTACGGTTTCTGGAGCGAATCATGGTCGGGCGGCAAGTGGCAGAACGGATGGACCCTTTTTTACTGGGCCTGGTGGATCGCCTGGGGACCATTTGTCGGTATGTTTATCGGCCGTATTTCCTACGGCCGGACGGTTCGAGAATTTATCGGGGGCGTTCTGGTAGTTCCCGTCCTGATTTCTTTCATCTGGTTTAGCGTCTTCGGCGGTTCGGCCCTGTGGATCGAACTTTTCGGTAACGGCGGTATAGCCAAAGCGGTTCAGGAGAATTTTTCCTCGGCCTTTTTTGTGTTCCTGCAGCAATTCCCCCTGTCCAGCATCACGTGCTTTTTGTCTATCATTGTCATTGTCATCTTCTTTGTGACCTCCTCGGACTCCGGTTCCATGGTCATCGACATGGTCACTGCGGGCGGACACCTTGAACCACCGGTACCCCAGCGTATTTACTGGTCGTGGATGGAAGGATTCGTGGCGGCCGCACTCTTGTTCGGCGGCGGGCTGGTGGCGCTGCAAACCGCAACCACTCTCGCCGGTGTACCGTTCGGTGGGGTGGTATTGCTCATGATCTGGAGTTTGCAAAAGGGGTTAAAAGAATATCGTGAAGAAATGTTCCCGCACATCCACGAACATCCGGATGCGATCATTGAAAAACTGCTGAAAGAGAGGGAAGCGGCAAAGAATGCGGCCAAGGCCTAACAATAAAATTGTATATTCTCAAAACAAAAAAAAGGAGGTTCGTTGTGAAAAACAACTGGTTTCAAAATCCCATCGTTCTCCTGCTTACACTGGCCATTTTTGCAACATGGCCGTGCACACCGGCATTCGCGGAGAAAAAAGCGGTCAGGCTGGCCTACGAGGATTGGTCCTCGGAGATCGCAAGCACCAATCTGATTAAAGCCATCATAAGAGAGAAACTGGGACATCAATGCATCATCAAGCGTATGAGTGTCACAGACCAGTATGAGGCGGTTTCCAACGGGAGTCAGGACGCAATCGTGGGGTCATGGCTTCCGTTACAAAACAGTTATTACGAGAAACAAAAGGACAAATTCGTTGACCTGGGACCCAACCTTGAGGGAGCACGAACCGGCCTCGTCGTACCCGTTGTTTCAAGCACCTGGCTTCAAGCGCAAGACGGCCAGCATTCCGAGCCGTATATGAAGATTGATTCCATCGAGGAAATAAAAGATCATTATGACGAATTTCAGGGAAAGATCATCGGCATCGAGTCGGATTCGGGCATGATGACCATCATGCGGGAAAAGTTGATGGCGGCTTACGGCCTGGAAGATTTTGAACTAGTCCCGGGAACCGAGGTCTCCATGACCGCCGAGCTTGCCAACGCCATCCAGAAAAGAAAGTGGATCGTTGTCCTGGGCTGGACCCCCCACTGGAAGTTCGGACGCTGGGCCCTGAAATTCCTCGACGATCCCAAAAACATGTGGGGGGGCGAAAGCAAGATCCACACCCTGGTTCGAAAGGGGTTGAAGGAGGACATGCCCGATGTCTACAAATTTTTGGATAACTTCAACTGGAAACCGGATGATATGGAACGGCTCCTGCTCTGGAACAAAATGGGGGGCAACCCCTATGACAACGCCAAGCGCTGGATGCGTGCCAATCCGGAAGTTGTCGAGTCCTGGGTGAAGTAACGGGTCCAATAAGCCACGTCCCGCGGTGCTTCAGCGGGACGTGATTGGCTTTATACCAACCGGGAATCAGGATCTTGAAACGATTCCGGATACTTATTCAATCTGGAAAACCTGGCTCTGCTCCCGATAGAATATGATACAAATACAAAAATTAAAGGAGATGTGTTATGTTTAACATCGATAGGATACTTGTTCCCACCGATTTTTCTGATTTTTCCGACCTCGCGCTGGGCAGAGCGATTGATCTGGCAGATTCATGCACGGCCGACAAGGCCAAAATATATCTCACCTATGTGTGGCCTGAAGCACCGGATGTTTTTAAGCTCAGTAAGTATATTGTGGAAGGTCAGAAAAAAATCCAGGCAGAAATGGAGAAACAGTGCGAAAAGTATTTTGCAGAACAGATCGCTAAATTTCCCGAAGCGGAAAAGGTGGAGATCGAAACGAAAGTTTTTCAAGGCAGTCCATATAAGGAAATCCTCGATTTTCAGAAGAAAATCAAAGCGGATATGGTGATCATCGGGACGCATGGTGACACACCCTTTGAGGGGTTCTTCTTCGGAAGTACATCTTCCAAGATTATTAGACATGCCACCTGTTCCGTAATGATTGTGAGAAAACCAAAATACAGCTGAATAATTTAGGGACAAAGGCTTATCGTAAGCGTTCACAGGTTCCGGGGTTCACGGTTCCGGGTTAAGATAACCTTGAACGGTGAACCCTGAACCCTTGAACCCTTTTTATTTTATGAACCAAACCACTTATCGTGTATCTCTTTGTAGATCCCGTTCTCCATGAGGGTTAAAAGGGCAATGTTGATCTTCTCGCGATAGGGGCTGTTGAACTGAAGCGCGATACCGTAACTCTGCTCCTGAAAAATCAGGCCGACGACCTTGACCTTTCCTTTTCCTTTTTGGACCGCATAATGCTGCAAGACAGGAGCATCATATACCACGGCATCTACTTCACCGGTCTCTAAAAGATGGCAGGCCGTCTCGATATTCTCAAGCTTGATAGTTGATATCCCCTGGGCAGTGAGATAATCAGCCGCAGGACTTCTTTCAACGGTGGCTACCTTTTTGTCATAGAGATCTTGCGGTCCGGAAATTGACCCATGTAATTGCTGAAGTGTGACCGTAGAGGTCACACTCGCCGTAAAGTAGGCAAAGACAAAGTAGCCGGCCAATATCCAAATGAGCGCAAAGAACCGTCCCATCCTTCCCTTGGGGGTTTTGTCCCCGTAGCCGACGGTGGTGACGGTAACGACGGCCCACCAAATGGATTGCCAGATACCATGCAAATAGCCCCTTGAGAACTGGGGGTTATGGCGCCGTTCCAAGAGCCAAATCATGTGGGCGGCAACCAATAGGACGACAAGAAAAACGCCGACACCATAGGCGAGCCCGGGAGATAGGAGGATGGAAAAAACTTTGGCGAAAATTACCTCCAGAGGCGTGTCAAGGTCCTCTGAGACCATTATTTGAAGTCCTGATTCGAAGAAGGGATGGGAAAAATCGAGATCTTGCTCTCGTTTGGATGTCATACCGATTCCGGCAATTGCTAAATCGGCCGCGCTGCGCTTAACCTCGTCAAGCAGCTTTGCGATCGTATTTACCCCATATAGCTCATAATTTATGCCCATCTCATCAGCGATTTTTTCCCACAGTTCAATGCTGAAACCCGTATATCGCCTGTTTCGATAGATGACAAATGGTTCTAAACGCTTTGTGGCAACCCGCACCGTTTTATCTATATTATTAACTTCGACTGCCTCTGCCGTCAAAGCTACTCTTTTGCGCGGCGTTTTGCCGGCGTTAGCCGTTTTCAGCCACTGATCCACTTTGCCCCGGTTTTTATGAATCCAGTCGCGGGCGTGGCGACGAATGTCGTCATCATCGTCCTCCCCGTCAATCATCCTGGCGTTCTGAGCATCTATATCCTCAAGGGGAATCTCTACCACTTCCGCCAGGCGCTTGACTGCCGGATTTCGCCCCAGGAATGCCGTGTTGGCGACGACCCGAATATCGCTGGGCGGAAAGCCCATGGCACAAGGATCCGTCCCACACCCGGGGATACCCTTGACCGTGATTTGGTTCTCTGCATGTTTCTGACCTTCGGGTAAGCTGGGAAAGGGGACCTCTATCCAGACCACGTCCTGCCCCGGGACCAGAGTGCCGATGGTCCAATTGGGCGTCCAGGTATAGAAAAAAACAGGGGCTCCCCGTCTATACCGCGCAATCGTCTCTGCCATCATCGGGGAATAATCCCCTTGAACCTGTTCCACGGTATCACTCAACCCATATGCGCTAAGATGATGTTCAATCTCCTGGCCGCAAGCCCAACTGAGATTACATCCGATCAGGTCGGCTTTGCCGTTGCCGTTTCTGTCAAATATTTTGGCGATTTTTGGATCTTTAAAGTCCTGGAGATTGGTGATCCCATGCACCTCAGCTGATTTCTTGTCAACGAGATAACCCTGAAGCGCCCCGGCTTTCACTTGGTAGCCAACCGGTTCAACCCTGCCCTTTATGCGGCTGTCTTCGATGTAGCTATAGTGAGAGGGAAACCAGCTGTTCACCCATAAATCAGTTTCGCCCTGGGCTGCAGCGAGAAAAAAGGGCAGGTTGTCCATAGTTTTGGGCCCCTCGACCGAGTACCCCAGCTCTTCGAGCAATTGTTTGAAAATCTCCGCCTTAAACCAGCCCGTATCCCAGGTAGCACG
>JARFPZ010000222.1 GCA_029288035.1 Desulfosarcina sp. | reverse complement strand
CTTGGAGACCCGTAACTGGTGGACGGTCTTGCGCTATGTCCAGTTTCCCTTCCTTATCCCCGGACTGACCGCAATTTTGATTCTGCGTACGGCCGATACATTGAAGCTTTTTGACATGGTTTTCACGATGACGCGCGGCGGGCCCGGCAGCGCTACAGAACTAATCAGCCTGATGATTCAACGGGTCGGATTTCGCGGTTTTGATCAAGGGCTTGCCTCAGCCCAGGCAATCATCCTGTTGGCCCTGACCATCATCCTATCGCAGCTTTATATCCGATTTTTTTATCGGGAGGTATGATTGTGAGCAATGACACCATAATGGCTCCGGGGAAAACTCGCCCCTCAATGCACACAACCAAGGGCTTCAGTTCAAAAAGTTACCGGCCACTGGCTGAGGTGCTATTGTTGCTGCTGATCATTGTTTTCTGCATATTTCCGTTTTATTGGATGGTGACGACCAGCCTCAAAACCCAACTGGAAGCACTGGCGTCACCGCCATCCTGGATTTTTGAGCCGACCTTCGCGAACTACATCCAAGTTTTGTTTAAAGATAACGTCGGACAAAGCCTGGTCAACTCCTTGATCGTTGCCGTCTGTACAACTGCTCTGGCACTCATCCTCGGCACCCCGGCGGCCTATGCCTTGAGTCGGTTCGAATTCCGCCGCAAGAAAGATCTTTGGTTCTGGTTTATCACAAATCGAATGGTTAGTCCCATCGTTTTGGCGCTGCCATTCTTTCTGATCGTTCGAAAACTCGGCATGTTGGATAGCCACATCGTGTTGATCTTAATCTATCTGACCTTTAATCTGCCGATTGTTATATGGATCTGCACAGACCAGTTTCGGTCGATTCCCTGGGATTTGGACGAAGCGGCGGTGCTTGATGGTGCCAAACCGTTTCATATTTTTTGGAAAATCTGCTTGCCCTTGGCAGCTCCCGGAATCGCCGTATCGGCCATCTTTTCTTTCATTTTCTCATGGAACGAATTGATGTACGCTTTAGTGCTGACCCGCAAGGTCGCGAAAACAGCGCCGGCCATGGCGGTGGGATTTATGGAGGGTTATCACCTGCCCTACGGAAAAATTATGGCGACCAGCACCCTGATCGTCATTCCGGTGATCGTTTTTGCACTCATCGCCTCCAAGCATCTTATCCGTGGTCTGACCATGGGAGCGGTAAAGTAATTCATCGAGGCTGCTCACTGAAACCTCACCAGCAGTTTGGCACGATAGGTGTCAATGACCACTGCTGCGACAATGATCAAACCGGTGACGATCTGTCGTGCGAAATCACCCATACCCAACAAGAGCAAGCCGTTGTTGAGAACGCCGATGATCGAGGCGCCCAGAAATGTGCCGATCAGGGAGCCTTTGCCGCCCATCATGCTCGTTCCGCCAATGACAACGGCAGCGATGGCATTGAGTTCAAATCCGACGCCAAGGATCGGGCTGGCCATATTCAGTCTAAGCATATACATGATCCCGGCGACACCGACAGATGCTCCGCAGAGCGTAAAAGCGGCGATCTTGTACCCGGAGGTGTTGTGCCCGGAAAGTCGCACGGCTTCTTCATTGTTTCCGATGGCGTACAACATGCGGCCAAAAACGGTTTTACCCAACACAAAGCTGCCGAGGATGACGAGCGCCAATGCCATGATAAAGATGATCGGGATTCCAAAGATGGTCTCCGTTCCAAAGCGATTAAAAACGCCCGGAAACGAAAAGATCGTTCTGGAATCACTGATTTGAAGTGCTGCACCGCGAGCAATATTGAGCATACCCAATGTGACGACGAAGGAATGTATTTTCCACCGTGTCGAAACGTACCCATTGAACAACCCGCAAAGCGCCCCTACGATCACGCTCGCTGCCACGGCCAGAGAGATGGCGGCACCAACAGGCAGCGCCTTGTGGGAGATGGTCATACCCGCCACGATGGTCGATAAGGCCAGTACGGATCCGACGGACAGATCGATGCCACCCAACAGAATGACGAAGGTCATTCCCACGGATATGACGGTATTGATGCTAATCTGAGTAAGAATATTGGTGAAGTTGGCGTAAGATGCAAAGCGCGGGGCGATGACTGCAAATATCGCACAAATCAGAACAAGTGCTACCCCGATACCTGCCTCCCTCAGCAGCAGGTACATCCATCTTCTGGCTCTCATGATCCACTTACCCTTTGTTCGTCGTCAATGGTTTTGATGTATTCCTGGTAGGCCATCGAGAGTATTTTTTCTTGATCGAATTCTCTGCGATCCACCTCGCCCGTTATTTTTCCATTTGAAAAAACAAGGATTCGATGACAAATTCCCAATATCTCGGGCAGATCGGAGGAGACGATAATGATGGCTTTTCCTAACTTTGCCAGTTTCCACAGCAATAAGTAGATCTCATACTTAGCACCCACATCGATCCCCCGAGTGGGTTCATCAAAAATGAGGACGTCGGCGTCGCGAAAGAGCCATTTGGCCAAAACCACCTTTTGTTGATTTCCCCCCGATAGATTGCTAACCCATTGATCGATAGACGACATCTTGATACCCAAATCATCGACCAATTTTTTAGAGGCGCTTTTTTCCGCCGCATTTTCCAGTAGTCCATACCGGGACACCTGCGCCAGGTCGGTTATCGTGATATTGACATAACATGGCATGTCTGAAATCAATCCCTGATCCTTGCGATCTTCTGTGAGCAGACAGATTCCATTGCCAACCGCGTCGCGAGGATTACGTATCGCGATCTCATTATCTTTCAGATATACCTTTCCGCTGGTTTTGGGATCGGCGCCAAAAACGGCTCGCATCGCTTCAGTCCTGCCGGAGCCCACCAGTCCGGCAATCCCGAGAAGCTCACCTTTGTGAACGGAAAAAGACATCGGGTGTGGGTTTGCACTGCATGTCAACCCTTTGACTTCAAACATCACCTCCCGCGGTTTGACGTTCTCATCAAAAGGATACTCCTCTTCCATGGATTTGCCCACCATCATGCTGACGATGTCTGGAATGCTAACATCTCCGGTCGATCGGGTTCCCACCTTTGCACCGTTTCGCAAAACGGTGACACGGTCACCGATTTCAAAGATCTCCTGGAGGCGATGAGAGATATAGACAATCGTCACCTTGGCTGCCTTCAACCGCGCAATGATCTCGAATAGGGTATCGATTTCCCTGGAAGTCAGCGTGGCGGTAGGTTCATCCAAAATAAGGACCCTGCTCTGACTGGACAGGGCCTTGGCGATTTCAATCAATTGCATTTGAGCGACGCCCAGCAACTCCACCGGCATTTTGGGGGAAATATCCAACCCCACCATCTCGAGCAGTCGGTTCGTTTTCTCATACAAAAGGCGGTAATCTACAAGACCCGCTTTTTGAGGCAATTTTTCGAAAAAGATATTTTCGGCAACAGAAAGATACGAAAGCAGATTAAATTCTTGGTAAACCACCCGAATGCCAGCTTTTAGGGCATCGGTGGGGCTGCGGGGATGATAGATAGAACCTGCGTAGGTGATCTCTCCTTTGTCGGGGTAATAGATACCACAGAGTATTTTAATTAGGCTGGATTTACCGGCCCCGTTTTCCCCAACCAGAACATGAACTTCTCCTTCTTCGATGTCCAAGTCAACGCTGTCCAGGGCAACCACCCCTGGAAAAGTTTTGGTGATTGCTCGTAATTCGAGAATGCTAGGTTTTTTGCTCATCGATGAACAAACTTTTGGGCGAAAACAGGGGTCGGCGAAGTGCCGACCCCTCGGGGAGGAATGGAATGCTTACTTGAGATCGTCTTTGGCGACAAGCTTGACAGGCGTTTTTTGCCAACCGGCCAACTTCTCGCCCTTAAGGATTCTCATGCCGATCTTGATGGCATTGGCTGCCATTTCCGGGCCGAACTGATCGACGGTGGCAAGCACCTTGTCTTGTTTGATCAGTTCTTGCACCGCACCGATGTTGTCGAAACCAACGATTTGGATTTTACCGGTCTTACCCGCAGCCGCAATGGCTTTTTCGACCCCTAACGCCATGGAGTCATTGGCACACATAACGCCCTGAACGTCGGGGTATTTTGTGAGCAGGTTGGTCATCAGGGTGTTTGCTTCCTCGGTTTCCCAGTGAGCGGTTTTTGAATCTAAAAGGTCCAGTTTATATTTCTCGACAGACCTCATGAAGCCCTCTTTTCGCTGTTTGGCATTATCTGCCCCGGGATTGCCCTCGATGATGATAACCTTTGCCCCTTCACCAAGCGTCTTGCCCAAGTGATCGCCCACCAACTCGGCCCCCGCGGCATTGTCGGGACCCACAAACAAGAAATCTTCGGGCAAACCGGCTTCTTTCAACGCTTGCTTGTTCAGGGTAACATCAAAGTTAACCACGGTGATACCGGCATCAATGGCCTTTTTTACAGATGTGACCATGCCCACAGAGTCAGCAGGCGCTAAGACGATCAGGTCCACTTTCTGACTAACGAAGTTTTCCATAGCGCTGACTTGGGTATCAATGTCCGTCTCTGAGTTCATTCCGACCGGAATGAGCTCGAAGCTGCCATCGGCTGCGGCAAATTTCCTGGCGCCCTCTTCCATGGTTTTGAAAAATTCATTGGCCAGTGATTTCATCACGAGGCCGACAACCGGTTTGTCCTGGGCCAATGCCGGTGCAGCCATCATGGTCACAATGATCATCAGCCCCAAAATTCCTCTAAAAATTTTTGTCCGGATTCCCATAGTTCACCCTCCTTGTGTTAAGTTTACCGTCGTTTTAGAAATAAGCAACCGTTTGCATACCCGCTTGAATATTATGCAGCATAATCCCTGTCAAGCTTTTATTGGCGGATTTTAAGCGGTTGACGGCGTCTTTAACCTGGATATTGGATTTAAGAATGGCAACGCTCTGATTACCGCCGCCGGACCCGACATTTGTGGGGATCCCTCCGAAACGGGCGGCGAACCCGATCAGCCCTGCATCGGTATAATCAGGCAGCGAAAGTCCGTCTGCCATTGTTTCAGAGTGACCTTTTCATTGTTCATATCCAGAAAAATGACGGTTGCCGGCCGGCCGAGATACGAAACACGATTCCCTTGTTTTTCCAACTCCTCGGGACTGGTCAAGGCCGCCGTCACCCCCTCCATCCGGTTCAGGTCTTTTACGACATTGATGTTCTCCGGCACCTTATCCAGGGTATCCTTTTCGGCTACCATAAGGATAAAGGGGTTTTCCCGGTGGAACCTGAGCCGATGGGCCCGGAGCAACATATCCACAAACGATGGGACAGGCTTTAAAAGCGGGTGGTCAAAATCCAGTTCAATATCTATCCCTGAAATATTTTTGACCCTGTCCCAGCACAGCTGGCCCCGTTCCTGCGCCATCCTTTGATCATCATACCCTCCGGGACAGACCAGATTCCATTCTGAATGATAACCAATGAGTTGGTCCGGATTCATAATCACCTTTTAAAACAAAATTATAGTAATCTTTTATCTATCGAATAGATTATGGTAATGTAACCATGGGTTAAGCGGTTCAGCGTTCAGAGTGCCCGGTTGAAATGCCGTAAGCGAAGTAACCTAAAGGAATTTTGCACCCATATATTTTTATTCAATCAAGTTTTCAGTAGAGCCCCAAAAAATGCGACGCGCATACCATATATTTGTCCTGCTATTTTTCGTTGCAGTGGTTTTCCCGGGCGCTTCCGCCGCCCAAAAGGAAAAAACGCCCATAGGACGCCTTGTGGTTTGCATGATTCAGCTCGATCACGCCGATGCAGAATACCTTGCCGGCGTTCTAAGGCCGTTTCTCTCACCTGATGGCAATCTTACGCCTTACACACCCACGAATACCCTGATCATCAAAGACAGACAGCATGTGGTAAACATGCTGTCGGAAATCATAAAAGGCAAGCCCTGCGTGCCATAGACGCTAGGTTACCTTAATTTTGAAATCCCGATTCTCTGCCTTAGAGGAACCTAAATAAGAACACCGAACTTCCAAAGTCAACTGAATTTGAATTACGGTCCGAGCTGAATTCGCCATAGTGGCCGATCCGGCCTTCGTGGCCGTTGCTACTACGACGGAGTAGGCAGGCTACTACGACGGCTGAAAGCGACCTCGTTATTCGATATTCGATGTTCAGCCAGTTCGACTTTTAACGCTCATCTCACAACTGTTCCAGCCTAAATTATTGCGATGCTCAGTGATGACAACAAGAGCAAAGCGGCTAAAAATAATCAAAGTAACAGATTATGAAACCCAATAGATTCCCAGCTCGTCTGCAGTGCCAAGTGCTCCCTTAAATATTCAATATCCAATATTTAATTCCGAATTGCCTGCATCCGATACTCGTTTCGCTGCTTTCCTGCTCTTTATGATAGCCACATCACCCGCTTCGATATAATCAACGGCTTTGACATCACAGAACCGCACACACTGCGGATCGCCGTCACAAACGTCGCACTTGAGAACCCGCCGGTCGGTCGTATTAAAATTCATTGCACCGAAAGGGCACACGCTAACGCATGCTCGGCAGCCAATACAAGTATTGTAGTCAACGCTTATGCGATCCAGCTCCACATCTTGTGATATGGCCTTAACCGGGCAGACATTCAGACAGGGCGCATCCTGGCACTGTTGACATGTCATGGGAATATAAAGCCCTTCGGCCTCCCATTTCAGCACCCGGATCCGGCTTCTGGCGGGATTGGAAATTCCATCGTGCGAAACAGCGCACACAAGCTCGCATAGCCTGCAGCCGGTGCACTTTTCGTGATCTACATATAAGATCTTAGCCATTTATTTTCTCCTATCGTATCCGATAACCTATAACGAATTTATAGCAAATGAGACGGTTCTTTTGCCAGACCGAGGCGTTGCAGGGTCTCCGGTTTAGGAACACCGCTCTTGTCCAGCCCCTGATGCGCATATAATTCATCTACCATCTTGATAAATTTTTTCTTATCAATCATCTTCCCGACGACATCAAGAGCGCCCCTTCGGCAAGGCTCATCGAAATAGCGGTGATTGAGCATATCGCCCTTCTCCAGATCGTTTCTCTTCAGCCCTTCCCTGAGGTTAAAAAGCCTTTCGACCATGTTGCATCGTCGGGCAACGTTCCAGATCTCCTCGGGGGTCATTTCGATACCGGTATTATAGTACAGCACTTTGGACCACTCTTCGAAAGTCGGAAGCGTAACGCCCAGAAAAACCGTATGATATTTGCAGATACCCAGGCAGTCGACGCCCATATAGAGGTTTTCCTGCCAAAACACCTGCCACGGTTTTCCGATGTATTCCGTATGCTCTGAGCTCAACGGCCCGTCATAGGGGATCGGATTGCCGTAAATCTTCCTTAAGACCTCTTCCGGCAGGTGATAAAGGTCAATGGCCGGCCGGCTTCTCAAATGGTCCGAACCTCTGGATGCCGTCGCTATGTTGAGTGCCAGCGCCGGCGTCGCCCTTTCATCCGAATGTAGATTGCTCATCCCTTTGACCTGAATGAGATAATCAAAAGATTTTTTTCCGATTTTCTTTGAGGCGGGAATACCGCCATCGGCCAGGGCATCTCCCAGAAAACCTTTACGGTAGGCGATCCGCTCGATCATCTCGATCACGGCCTCGTCGTTGCCCCAGCTCAGATCCAGTCCATCGGTTTGCTTGTCGGTGATAATGCCCAGTTCGTAAAGCTCCATGGCCCAGGAGATCAGACTGCCGGTTTCGAGATTATCCATCCCGTACTGATCGACCAGGTGATTGCCGGTGAGAACCGTTACCGCCCGGGGCGTATCGGTCTCCGCACCAAAGGCACCCAGCGAGGTGTATTCCGGGCCTTCATCATATCTTCCCGCCAGGGGGCCTTCCGGGATTTTATACTGAGCCCGGCAATGCACCTGACAACCGAAGCAGCCTGTCATATGGTGGGGTCCCATGGTCTCTTCACAAATCTCATCGATACGTTCGGGCTCGATGTCATCGGCGTATTCACACTGGTTGTATTGAAAATTACGGGTTCTGACCCCGCCCCAGGAATTTGTCGCACCCCAAATAAAAGGGGTTCCCAGGGTTCCCTGGGTTTGACTCACTTTAGCGCTGGTAATCTGGTCGATAAATTTTTTGTTGTATTCCAGGGCCTCCATCGGGCGGGCGATTTCTAAGTCCATGGTGCCGCGGGCTGCCACGGCCTTGAGATTCTTGGAACCCATGACACATCCCATCCCCGTCCGGCCGGCGGAATTTTTAACACCGGTCATGATATTGGCAAACCGGACCAGGTTCTCTCCAGCCGGGCCGCATACGCAGCTTTTGACTTCCTCATCCCCCAGCTCCTGTCTGATAGCCCACTGTGAGTCGGTCACTGATTGGCCCCAGATATCACGGGCATCCCGAATCTCGATCTCGCCGTTGTGGATATAGATATAAGAAGGATTCTTGGCTTTTCCCTTAATAACCAAATGGTGAAAACCAGCCCAGGCCAACTCAGGTGCAAAAAACCCTCCCATATTGGCGCTGCCCAGCATCCCGGTTAGAGGCGACTTGGCCATGATGTGGGTTCTGGAGGTAGCAGAAGCACAAGTGGCCGTCAGGATGCCGCCACTAATGATAAGGGCATTGTCGGGACCCAGCGGATCACACCCTTTCTTGGTATGGTTGTAAAGCAGATATGCGTCCAGACCCCGGCCGCCTAAAAACTTTTTTCTGACGCCGAGCGGGATCGGTTTTGTCTGAACATCTCCAGTGCTGAGATCGATATATGCTATCTTCCTGTTTAACGCCATATCACAATACTCCCTTTTCTTTTAGTTTTTCTTCGACCAATTTCCGGTTGACATCCCAGACCGGTCCGCGAATGCGGGGCAGCGTGGGATTGACCCAGTGGACCCTGTATTCCATGCTGCAGGTTGGGCATTTGGCGGTCTTATGTCCTTTCTCCGGTTGGATTCTTTCCATGCAGCTGGGATTGTGGCATCTGAATTTTCCATAGGTCCGCTTTTTGCGCAGGCTTTCGGACGTTGACCGGCCTTTGGTTTCGGTTGCCATGCTCGCCTCCTTTATGTCATCTTTCTTCAAAAAAGTTCATTATAATGAACTATTCAATCCAATTAAATTCATACCACGACGAATCTTATTGATCAAGTGAAAATATTGATTTCTCTAATTTTCTTAAAAAAACCAAAGAATACAGGGAACCATAAATAGCAACAATCAGGATAATACCAAGTGAAAAATAATAAAATAATTATATTTGTTCATATGAGTGAACAAATATTACTTATTACACCAGCACCAGCAAATTAACCAGGCGTAAATGAAGTTGCATCCCAGTAATATTTCATGATATGGAGGCCAGCAAATAGAATTTCGCAATGGTGATGGGCTCTCCTGATAGACGATATCTTGATGAGGATTGTAAACTGTTTTCGCCTGCCGGATGGAGCCATTGATAGATCCTGACTGCCGGGATCCGGGCCCTGTGGGCTTGTTTTAAACTAAAAATTAAGGAGGAAATTCATGCGGATCGAACTTAGCAAAACCTCGGTTGAATTCACGCCCGAGGCCGACTACGAAAAAACCATGTTAGAGGCGATGTGGCGTATGCTGGTGGACTGCGCTCGCTTCAATCAGAAGCTGGTACCGGTGGGTGAGTATGTCCCCGCTAAAAACAACACGGCTTGTTTCGCCGTTGAAGGCGATAAGGATGAAGAAGAGGAGTATCCAGTGGTCTATGTGGACAAGGACTGCACCTGCTATTGCCAGACGTGCAACAAGTATATCAACCTCAAGGCCGGGGATCGCATCCCACCGTGCTGTGGTAAGTTGATGGAATTGCTGGACGACTGATGGGCTAACTTCATTGAATGACGAATGAAGATTGACGAATTGTAGATGTCGCTCTCCGAGGCGAAGGCGCTACAACCCCTACGAGCCCGCTTCTCTCCGAGGCGTAGGATCGTGCCGTTACGAGCCGGAGGCCAGCCCGTAGGCTTCATGGGCTTACAGGCCGGCTTCCGGCTCGAAGAGCCTACAGCTCGGAGAGAGGGGAGGCTTCGCTCTGCTTTTTTAACATATAAACTAGAAAGAATTCCTTAATTCGACATTCGGCAATCGACATTCGGCATTTGCCACGCTGGAGTTTCTTTTCGATCAGACCAGCCGTTTATTTTATAGCCAGCAGCTGGGCTGGTATCTGACCTCTGTCAACGCTATGCTCTCTGCCCCTTGCTTTCCCATTCCGACTTCCGTATTCCCCATTCAAATAC
>JARFPZ010000215.1 GCA_029288035.1 Desulfosarcina sp. | reverse complement strand
GGTGGAAAGTGTTAAAGCCGCCATGGATGTCAAAGGCTGCACACTGTTTCTAATCGATCGCAAGACCGAAGAACTTAAAATTGCAGGATCTTATGGCCTTAGCCAGAATTACTTGGACAAAGGTCCCGTCAGTTCGCTGACGTCGATTGCCGAGTCCCTAAAGGAGGGACCGGTTGCTATTTATGATGTTTCCGATGATCCCAGGCTTCAGTATCCCGAGGAAGCAATAAAAGAAGGTATCGCCTCGATCCTGTCTGTTCCGATTATGGTTCACGGACAGGTTATCGGAGCGCTGCGCGTCTACACCTCCGAGCCCTGGGATTTTGTCCTGGAAGACGTGAACTTTGTCCATGCCGTGGCCCAGATCGCAGGGATGGCCATCGATTTGTGCCGTCTCAACAAGGGGTATAAAAGCAGCATTGAAATTTTGAAAACGATGCGCGATCCCAAATTCAGAACTACTCATGTGTCGGAAATCTGATGCAACAGAAATGTCAGAAATTGCTTGCGTCCATAAAACTGAATTTGGGCGAATCGTTCTGAATTTTTTATTTCAGGTCTCTAACCGAAAAAAAAACGTCGATACCACCTTTCTCTATATTATCGTTCCATTTATTTTTGACAAAATCTATTGCATCTTGAATTTACGCTTATTTTTGCTACAAATTTTGTAGGTTCTTTAAATATCAGGGCTTCCCGAAATTTTTTTCCAATTGGGGTCAGGAGCCCTGAAATTGTTGAAAACGATACAAAGGAACTTGTCAATGCCTGACTTCAAAGTTTCCAATATCGAACGGGAAATGGAAGTTTACGGATATGACGCGGTGGTTAAAAGCCACTGCCGGATGTGTCACGGCGGGTGCGGCGTTCTGGTCTATACCAAAAAGGGTAAAGTGGCCAAAATCGCCGGCGACCCGGACTGTCCCATCAACCATGGCACCCTATGCAGCAAAGGACTTGCCTCTACCCAGCTGGTCTATCACCCGGATCGATTGACCTATCCGGTGCGCAGAATCGGACCCAAAGGCAGCGGCAAATGGGAGCGTATTTCCTGGGATGAGGCCCTGGATGCCATCACCGGGCGGATCCTTGATTATAAAGACCGATTCGGCGCAGAATCCATTGTCATGGGATACGGTACCGGCCGGGAAAACGAAGCCGTGATTTACCGCTTTGCCAACCTGCTGGGAACGCCCAATGTGCTGACAGCCGGACATTTTTGCTATGGCTCGCGGATTGCCACCAGCATCATTACCTGCGGAACCAACCCCATTGTCGATTACGAAAATAATCCCAAGTGCATCATGGTGTGGGGCAACAATCTGGTGATCAGCAACCCGGACTGTTATAAAGGAGAGCCGTTTTCCGTCAGCCTGAACGCCGGTGCAAAGCTGATTGCCGTTGATCCTCGTCTCACCCGCATCGCCGCGAGGGCCGACGTCTGGCTGCAGCTCAGACCCGGCACCGATACGGCCCTGGCGTTGGGTATGCTCCATGTGATCGTGAATGAAGAACTGTATGACCAGGAATTTGTGGTGAATCATGTGTATGGGTGGGAGCCGTTTGTCAAACGGGTCAATGAATATCCTATTGAAAAGGTAGCGGAAATCACCTGGGTACCCCAGGATAAAATTAGAAAAGCGGCGCGGCTGTTTGCCACCACCAAACCGGCCGCCATCCAATGGGGCGTGGCCATCGAGCAACAGATAAGCTGCGCGGACAACAATCGTGCCTTGATGGCCCTGATGGGAATAACGGGAAACATCGACGTTCCCGGTGGACAGGTCCTGTTTAATACCCCTAAAATCAGAAATGTGGGCCAGTTCGGTGCCCACAAAATGCTGCCCGATGAACAGGCCAAAAAACGGTTGGGCGGGGAACGTTTTCGGCTGGCCGGAAATTTTGCGATCATCAATCCCAAATGCGTTTGGGATGCGATTGTAAAGGAAACGCCCTATCCGGTAAAAATGCTTTTTTTCATCAGCTCAAACCCGGTCTTGACGCGTGCCAATGCCAAAGAGGTTTACCGCGCCCTGGAAAAGGTGGATTTTATGGCGGTGGCCGACTTTTTCCTGACACCGACGGCCGAACTGGCAGATATCGTCTTACCCGCGGCCACCTGGCTTGAGATGGATTACATCGGAGATTTTTGGAAACGGCACGGCTACCTGTTGCCACGCCGGAAGGTGGTGCAGATTGGTGAATGCCGCTCCGATCATGAAATGCTCAATGATCTCGGCCACAGGGTCGGGCAGTCCGAACACTGGTGGGACAGTTTTGAAGGCGGCCTCGACTATATCTTAGAACCCTCCGGGATTAAATGGCAGGACTTCAAGCAGATGGACTTTATCCGAGGGCCGGTGAAGTACCGTAAGTATCAGGAAAGAGGGTTTTCAACCCCCACCAAGAAGTTTGAGCTTTATTCAACCTTGCTCGAAAATTGGGGGTACGACCCCTTGCCGAAATTCCGTGAGCCCCCCGAAAGCCCCGTTAGTATGCCGGAACGGCACAAACAGTTTCCCTATATTTTGATCACCGGTGCCCGTTCTCCCGGGTTTTTCCATTCGGAAAACCGTCAGGTACCTTGGCTGAGGGAACTTCACAAAGAACCACTGGTGGAGATCCATCCTGAAACTGCTGAAAAAGAAGGAATCAAAGACGGTGAATGGGTCATTATCGAGTCTGTCCGGGGAAGCGCCCGGCAGCGCGCTAAAATCTATGCCGGCATCCATCCCAAGGTCGTGGCGGCCCAGCATGGCTGGTGGTTTCCGGAAAAAAA
>JARFPZ010000513.1 GCA_029288035.1 Desulfosarcina sp. | reverse complement strand
CGAATCCCCAGGCTTCATCCTGGGTGAGGCTGACGGTTAAGATTTTTATCAGCGGATAAAAATAAAATATCGCCAGGAATGCCAGGGGCAAGGCCGCCAGAAGGGCATAGGATTTTGAACTGATATGTTTCATAGTCGGAGCTGGAATTTCAGGGCTCATGACCTCGATCGGAAAAACTTCTCGGGAGGTCCTGAAATCTAAAGAATCTACAAAATTTGTAGTAAAAATAAGCGTAAATATTTTACGACACATCAGTAGTTCTGAATTTAGCGTAATACGGTTTCCGTCCAAGCCTCTATCCATTCCTCACGATGGGCGGCAATGTCTTGGGGTGATACGGAAACCGGATGCTCGGCAACCCTGGCATGCCGTTTAAAAACAGCAGGTAAAGCAGCGGTTTTGTTTGCCGGAAAGACAAACATCTGCAGCGGGATGTCCTCTTGAAAAGTTCGCTCAAGCATAAAATCCACCAGCTTGCGGGCCATATCAGCCCTTTTGGTACCCCGTAAAATTCCCACAAATTCAATCTGGCGGAAAGCGGTGCCTTTTTGGACCACCGCCGCCGAGGGGGATTCTTCCATGGCTTTTTCTGCAAAGTGAACTTCGGCCGCAGGACTGCTGGCATAACTTACCACGATCGGTCGATCTCCTTTGGACGCAGCGCTGAAAGATCCCCAGTATGCTTTTTTCCAACTGGCGGTTACCTGAACATTGGCGTCTCTGAGCTTTTTCCAGAAATCCAGGAAACCGTCCGGCCCGAAATGTCCAATCGTGGCGAGGAGAAACGCCAAGCCCGGTGAAGATGTTGCCGGATTTTCGACCACCGTCAAGCCTTCATATGCCGGTGCGATTAAATCCTCTAAGCGGGCGGGTGGCGCAAGGCCCTTGGCGGCGAACCATTTTCTGTCATAATTTAAACAAACATCGCCGTAATCAACCGGCAAAAGACGATAGGTGGGATCCAGTTCAAGTTCGTCGGGAATGTCGCCGAGATGAGGCGAGGGATAAGGTATGAACATGTCCGCCGCCAAAGCCCGACTCAGAAAGGTGTTGTCCACACCAAAAAGTACATCGGCCATGGGATTGTTTTTAGAGAGGATCGCCTGGTTCAGCATGGCACCGGTATCCCCGGCTTTTAAAAACCGAAGTCGGACCTGATGCCTGTTTTCGAATTCCGCTACGACCGTTTTGCTGACACTGAAACTGTCGTGGGCCATTAAAATGATCTCAGAGCTGGTATCAGATGCGATTCCTGTGGGCACCCAGCCAAGAGACAACGCCGCGGTTAAAAGTATTATCCATCCAATTTTATACATGTCATCCTCCTTGAAAAACGAGATATAATTTATATGTAGATATATCGTTGATTGGTTGATTGGTTGATTGGTTAAGTGTTCGTAAATATGAATTTATCCTATACTTGCAAAAACAGATTTTTCAAGGCAACATCGCAGGCCGGGCAGGTTCAGCTGTAGAATTTGTGCGGGTTTTTCAAATGAGGGCCGTTGCGGGATAAAAAAACCGCCCAATGAAGGGCGGCTTGTCAGCTGCAGTTTTCCTCCACCAGCATTATCCGGATCAGGTTCAACGGTCGGACTCAGTATTTTATCGTAAAATAGAGTCCCTCTCAGCCCGGTACTTCCGAGCTCCCGGCTTGCCATAACTTTGTTTACCTATAACCCCAATGCATACTGGTGTCAAGATCTTTCATTTTTGCGTTTGTATCGAATCCAAAGGTGATATTAAACGTCGCATTAAAAAGCGAATTATTGATCATCAGTAAAAGTGGTATTATCTTTGAGCTTTGACATCGATATAGCTGCAAAAAGGCACAAAAAGCACAAAAATAAGATCTCAGGGCTTGTGATTTCGATGGGTTATAATGAATAAAGATCGAAATTCTGACTTTTTACGAGTTCATCAATGTTCGATGATCAATTTTTATTTAACGCCACCTGTAAAACGACATTTAATTAGACAGGATTAACGGGATTAACAGGATATTTTGGTTTAGTTTGGCTATATCCTGTCCATCCTTTTTATCCTGTCAAAAAAAATAAACCAAACGGTGTAAAAAATGGAGAAAAATTGGGAAAAACAACTTGCCTGTGCCGAAAATTGCCGGAGATGCGGGCAATCTTTGCAGAATAAGGACCGCAGGATGTTATCCGTCTACGATCATGAGCCGATTTGCATGGAATGCAAAAAAGAGGAAGAAAAAAGGCCGGATTACGAAGACATGTCCAAGCAAATGATCGCAGCCTGCATGGAATCAACCGACAAACCTTATGGAGATCCGGCCAGCTACTGTTTCCACCACTTTTGCCCTTTTAAGTGCAAGACGTGAGTCGGGATTGGTCCATTGTGATACCCAATGTCATAGTGAAAGCATTATTTAGAGATTTATTTGGAAGAAATAAAAATTCAGAACGATTCGCCCGAAAATTCAGCATTTTTGGTGTGACCACAGACATTTGGGCTGCATCAGATTTTACGACAGATCAGTCGTTCTGAATTTGGCCAATCATCTTTACAAATTAGCGATCAACCGCAGAGCGTGGCCCGGCCCCCTTGAGGGCCTTACTCATCCCCCCTGCTCTGCTGCTGGTCGCTGATTATTAACTTGATTTCATCCGAATTGGCCTTGAGTTCGGGCGCATACATGGCATAGGCTCTCGTCGGCAGGGCGCTGAATTGGCCGGGTATTTCCGCCCGCAGACGATAGCTCAGACTGTGTCGGCCGCGTGCCAGCTGCCGCACAAAGAAACATACTTTTTGATCGCGAAACTCGACATAAGCGCCCATTTCATTACCGGTGTAACCGCTGCGGATCTCCAGCGGCTCAAAACCCGCCGCCTTCATGTCCTCAAAAACCAGATACTCATAATCATTTTTGCTGTCGATGACCAGTTCAACTTCCACCAGGTCGCCGCTGGTTAAGGCGGCAAAATTTTCCAGGGGCTCGCGTTCGTATTTTTCGACCCGGTGGTCGACAGCCTGACCGCGGGACCCCGCCGCCTTTATCTTTTTGTCAGCCTCTTTTAGACGGTACACATGACGTTGGACTTTGATCTCCAAACCTTCCCGGGTAATGGAGTCCTCCAGGGTGAAGTAATCCAGATAGGCATTAAAGTAGATGGGACCCCGGCCGGATTTTTGGAGCGTCAGGTTGTTGGTACCGGTGGGAATGTCCCGGCCGCTGAGAACCAACTGGTTGTCAAAGGTAAACAGATTTTCGGCAGTGATCTGAACAGTTTTCAACTTATTATTATTGAAAAAGATGTCCAGGGATAAGTCCGGTTGGGTTTCGCCACTGGCGGCCAGATAATCGGCCAAGGCTTCCACGATCACGGCGGTATCCCGGGTGCTGTTCCAGTAGGTCGCATGCTTACGATTGTTGAGCAGATACTTGACCAAGCCGGAAGCCGTCTCTCCGGTCGGTGCGATCCGGGATAGAAGTTTCAGATAATAGGCCTGGGCTTCATATTCGGAGCCGTACCAATACCACCAGTAATTGTGGTTGGGCAAATCCAGATAAGCGGTCTGATTTTCCGCATCCTGCACCAGGTATTGTTCGATGTTTTTCAAGATCATGGCCAGCTTTTCGCGGTCGCCGATGTGGTGCAGGGCCATAGCATACATTCCCTTGGCATAGACCGCCAATTGATTGCGATCGCGGTAAAGATAGGCTCGCATATCTTTACTCTCCAAATTTTCACCCACGAGTACCATGTATATCAAGGCATCCAGGTGATCGGCATGGGCCTTGCCCGTTTTCTTGGTCTGCTCCCAGCGTTTCAGCTGTTCAAGTTCGCGAGCCTGATAATTTGTCAGCCACTGTAGGCCTTTGTCGATCAACCCATCGGGCAGGCTTACCCCGTTTTCGCGGGCGATTTGGAGACCATGGACCACCAGAGCGGTGGTATGTGGATAGGCACGTTCCCCATGGCCACTAAACCAGCCCCAGCCACCGTCGGATAATTGCATGGCGGCCAGACGGTTGACACCGGCGGTGACCATGGCGTTGACCGTGTTTTCATCGAATACCGGGTTATGGTCATACCGCTGCCAGCCTAGCGCCCGCTGTTGGTCCGGGCCTGTTTCCTGCGGGTTGAGATTGGTTTGTTTCTGCCGGATGGCCGCCAAATCCAGGCCCATGCGCTTTAATGTCTGCTGGGTGATAACCGTCGGCAAAAACCGGTTGAGGGTCTGTTCGGTGCAACCATAGGGATAGCTGACCAGATAGGGTAGGGCATCCACCATGGCCCCGGCCAGGGTCGGCGAATATCTCAGCGCCAAGCGGGATTCCTCCACCCGCCGGCTGGCCGGCACCTTAAAGTTCATCGTTGCCCGGGTTTGATCCGGTCGAATGACGCCGGTTTGCGGAATTTGCTTGAGCATCCCGTGGACGTAAACCGGAAAGCGCTTTTGCATGGCATCGGATTCTTCATCGGTCAGGGCCTGCATGCGAACGACAGCCTCACCTTCCTTGAGCACTTTTACGCGCCAATCCACGCGTTGTTCGCCGTTGGCGTCAATGGCAACCGTCTGGGTCGCTTTTACGTCCGGCATCAGTCCAAGGCAGCCGCCCTCTAACTCAAGCATTACCTGGACGGCTTTTTTATGCTTTAAATAATTGTGGACATTGGCTGACAGCACCACCTCGTCGGTTTCCACAAAGAAGCGTGGCGCCTGCAAGCGAACCATCAGATCTTTGCGGGTGACGATGTCGGCAGAACCTTCACCGACTTTCGTCCCATGACCCATGGCCCAAACCTTGACCTTCCAGCCGGTGAGATTTTCGGGCATTGGAAATTCAACCTCGGCCGTCCCCTTTTGATCCGTGATGACATTGGCCGACCAGTAAGCGGTATCGGCAAATTGGGTGCGCACGGTGGGCTGGACAAGATCTTGCGATCCGCCGACTTCGCGGCTTTCGAAATCCTTTTTTAGCCCTGATACAGCGTCCGCCTCCATGGACGCAAACGGTGCGGCGGCAAGGGACATTTCGGATCGGACAGCCATTTGGGCTTTTCCCACTCCCTCTTCGAAGACAGCTTCCTGGCCGGATGTTTGCGGCACCAGCAAACGTCCGAAGACACCGATGGCCTGCATGGGCGTTTCATTCTTTTTTAAGAGGTTATCAAACCAGCGTACCAGACTGGAGCCCTGGGTTGGATGGTGCTGCCGCCGCCATTTCCAGAAAAAGGTGCGTATTTCTGGAACATTGGACCCGCCGGAAACATATTCGACCGCCCGATCATAGACGGTGATGGCCGCCGATCCCTGAAAGGGCTTTCCCTCAAAATCGGTCAGCTCAACGTTTAACCGGGCTTTTTGGCCGGGACGAAACTCTTTTTGAGAAGGGGTTACCTTGACATTGAGCACGCGTTTTTCAGGGGGCACCACCACTTCGCGGATTTCGCTGTGCAGCTTGCCGTCGTATACCGTGAAGGCTTCCACAAAAAAATTGGGCATGTCTTTCTTGGAAACGACGATTTCTTGCAATGCACTTTTGCCGGTCATGGGAATGACCTTGGGCGGCAGATAAACCCCATTGACGGGGCGAACAAACACGACCACCGCCGCCCCCCTGCGATCGGTATTGATCTGCAGCCGAACCGTTTCTCCCGGCACATACTCGCGCTTATCGGGAATCAATTCGATCTTCGCGAACCTGAACTGGGTGCCATCGTCGCTTTCCCCGCGTACGGTGAAAATATAACCGCCCTCGATGCTATGGTCGTTGGCGTCGACCACGATGTAGGCAAGACGATATTGCCCGCCGCGTGAGGCTTGAATCTTCAAATCGGCGCTGCCCTGGTCATCGGTATCCAGATTCCAGTCGGCAACCTCCGTTTCCAGCGGCCGGTTATCTTTGTAAGTGATGCGCAGCAGTTTCAGCGTGCCTTTTCCGCGGACCGGTTTACGATCCAGCGTTTGAGCTTTAAAATTGGCATGAATGGTATCGCCGACCCGATAATGTCCCCGATCCACCCAGGTATAAACCTTAAAAGGCTTGCGTGCGACCAGGACTTCGCCCTGACCGACGATGGTGCGTCGGGAGAGGTCGCGCACTTCCGCGCTGATGGTATAACGGTGATCCTGGTTCCCATGCACCTGCTTGGCCAGGGCCGTATCGATGGGGATGATCACGGTTCCGTCTTCGCCGATCGGGACTTCCCCGGCAGCCACAATTTCCGGTTGTTGACGCGACCCGGTCGGCCACCAGGGCCAAGCCGGCCGCAAGCAGCCCCAATCTCGCCAACCCGGGTACCAGGGATAGTCGTAGGCGTACCACCAGTAGCCGGGGCCGTAAAACCAATCCCAGTAAAACGATGGATACCAGCGGCTATCGTACGCCGTGCGTAACACCTTGTACGTGACCGAGGCCTCGGTAACCGGCGCGCCAAAGTAATAGTTGGCTTTGATAACAGCCTTGATCTTTTCACCCAGCATGACCGGTTCGGCAGGCGCTTCGATTTTGACTTCGAATTCGGGCTTTTTATACTCCTCTACGCGAAAGGTCTGTCCACCGTAAACGGTGCCCCGGTCATGAGAGATCCGGTACACACCCAGGGCGGTATCGACCGGAAGATCAAATTTGCCGTGGAGACCCCCGTAGGCATCGGCCGCCAGTGTTTGCGAATAAATTTGTTCATTTTTGGGATTATGAATTCGCACGGTAAAGCGTTGGTCGGCAAAAGTAGATGTCTCCGCCTGGTCATAGCGAGCATGGCGTACCCAGGCCTTGAACTTTACGGTTTGGGCCGGACGATACACCGGTCGGTCCGTCATTATCAGGGTTTTGGTCTGATTGTATTCCTGATCGTAATATTGAGGGTACCAGACGTTTGAAAACCCGAGAAACGCCAGACGGCCATCCGGGGTGGTAGCGGTGGCCAGCCACGCCATCTTATTCGGCATTTCGTCCGGTTCTAGAATCAAAAGGCCATCTTGGTCGGTTTTGCGCTGCAAATGGGTGTGGCGGATCCGATACCGTTGGGTTCCCCGAATGTTTTCGGAGCGGTAGCCAAAAAAGTCGACATTCACAGCGCCCAGGGGCCGGCCGGTGACGGCATCGGCCACATAATAAAGCATCCGCTCTTTGAGTGGTTTTTTGACAATCACCGTGTCACTGATCCAAATGATAATGCGGGCGGTGTTGCCCTCCTGAATCTTGGCGACGACCAGATAGGCGCCGGCCGATTTCAAAGCGTCCGGCAGCTTCACCGTCACGCGCCGATCCCAGTGGCGCGTGTCGGGATCCAGATCCAATTGCCAGGCGGCGACCCGCTCACCGATGTAGCGGGTTTGATTTTCATGCACGAGACGCCAGCCGATATTGTTCAGGTTTACTTTTTGCCCGTTTAACCGCCGTGGTCGGGAACGGACATAGGCTTTGACATCCTCCAGCAGTCGGTCAACCCGAATGCGGTGAGCCGTAAAATCCACGTATCGACCGTTGCGGAATCGATATTCGACGGTGGGATTGTAACCGGCGGGTTGGGGGGTGGCGGATTCAAACACCCCCCAGTTTGCAGCGATTTGATCGATATGCTGCCGGGCCAGGGGAGGGTCATGCTTTTTGTAAATTTCCCAGTAAGCTAGAGCGCGATCATATTGTCGGCGGTTTTCATAAATTTGCGCCAGTGCGCGAACGGCAGGCCCGGCATAGCCGTTGTCCGAGCTATTCATTATTTTTTCAAAGCGGCGAATATAGTTGAACTCATCGGGAAGCTGAAACCGATTGACGCCCACCGCCAGACGGGCAATGGTTTCGCCATCGGTCAAGGTGTGGACTTCATAGGGACCGCTTTCATCCTGACCGTCCTCCAGGGGTCGACCCGGACGGTAGCGCCCGCCGTAGGCAGCCAATGTCTGGACCCCGAACTGCTGGTGCCAGAAGGAAGCCAAGGTATAGCTGACATGGGTTTTCAGCTCCGGATTCAACGCCTCAGCCCTTGCGAGCAGCCAGCGCCAGCGCTGACCGTCAGAATTGGCCGTTTCCCAACTTTCCGGTTGCCGATGGAATATCGGCCGGCCCTCAGGGTCCGCCGGCGCCCCCTGGGGACGTTGGTCATATTCATGGCCGTAGCCGGGTTCATAATCCGGCAGTTTGGTGAGGTCGGTGAGATATTGCAACCGCCAGGCCTGTTGGGCCTCGCGATAGTGTAACATCAGACGGGCGAATTCCAGGTAGGATTGAGCCACCTCCGTTTGTGCCGGATCCGCTTCCGCAAGATTCATGGCCCGGTGCATTAACTGCAGCGCATGCACCCGATCGCGCTGAATGGCATTAACATATTTACCCCCGCCGCGGTGATCGCCCCGGCAAAATACGCCGGCTACCATATAACCCCAATGGGTGTTCTGACTGTAACTGCGGGCCACATCCCGCAGCAAACGCCAGTTGTCGCCATGCCGTTCCATCACCTCTTTGCGTAAATGGTCCAATTCATCGAGACGTCCCAACTGGCGCAAGCACTGCCAGGCCTGGGTAAAGTCGGCACCCACCTTTTCCGGGTCCGTCCTTGTTTCCAGACACAGTTGTCGATAAAGTTCATACGCATCCTTCCAGTTGCCATCGTGGTAGGCTTTTTGGGCTGTTCGTCGAATTTGCATGGGGCCTGACTCCTCGGCCGATGCGGATGGGACCATCAGTATGAGCGCCACTACAATAAATAAACCTTTTTTGGATTGCATAGGGTGTCTCCTTACCAAAGAGAATAAAGGGATAGCAGGGAGTTGACCTGACTACTAACAATATACATAGGCGTTCACGGGTTCAGAGGTTCGGGGTTCAGGGTTACCTTTCGTGCTCAGATCTTGCTTAACGGTTACCATTCTACAAATACAGGCGCTCTGCTGTCAATCCAGGTAGGAGACCTTTTACAAAACTTTTACAAAGATTTTCTTGGCGGCGGTGGCGGAAAAGGCAGCTCCGGGATGACTGTGGGAAGCCTTGGTGCCCTGGCCGGTGCGTTGTTGGGCGGCGGTGGGGGTTCTGCAAAAGGCGCCATCGGCGGCGGAGTGATGGCCTTTCTGGGCGGTCTTGCCGTGTCTGCGGTTAAGAACTTGAACCGACCGGTGGATGTAAATGACACAAAATCAATGCCGTTGGGTCTGCGGGAGGCCCAAGACGACAGCGAAGAAGAAGCACTCCAAAACAACGCCAAGCTAGTGTTGCGCGCCATGATTAACGCTGCCAAATCCGACGGACAAATCGACCAAACTGAAATGCAGCGCATTACCGAGAAGCTTCAGGAGGCCGGGGCGGACCAAGAGGCCCGTAATTTTGTACTGGCGGAAATGGGCAAACCGCGAGGTCATCAAAGACCCTGATTTGATTTTTGTCGGGCAAAAAATACGCATTCCCCTTTAATATGGCGCCTATTCAAATTTTAAATCGGCGACAACCGGATCGTGGTCCATGTCTGCTACCCGCTTGCCCTTCCAGGGACCGGCTCGGTCCACCTTCAAACGTTTGACGTCCGCGAAGATATAGTCCAGACGGCGATCGGGTTCGGCGGTGGATCCGGTGTTCAGGGTAACATCGGAAAAACGTTGAGCAACATAATTATAGGTTTCAATATCAAGATATTCGTCGTCGCTAAACAGATCGCGTCGTTTGTCGATGTCGATATCAAGGTTGAGATCTCCGGCCAATATCTTAAAATGGTCGGGAAACCGGCTCATTAAGCCATCCGTGGCCCACCCGATGAGCCTGTTGCGTTGTTGGGCCGAATACGGATCCGCATGGATATTCATCAAAAATACCGGCGGGTTGCCCAATGCACGATAGGATGCCGCCAAGCCATTGTACTTTTTGTCCGGTCTGATCCGAGAATATAGGCGACCGCGCCGTGCTAAAATCGCGACCGAACGGCTACCTCCATTCGAAACCATTGCCTCCCATTTGCCGTCCAACAGGCGGCTTAAGCGATCGACCTGTTTTTCATAGGCTATTTCCTGAAGCAGAATCAGATCGGCATTCAGTTCTTTCAGCACAGCAGCGATGTGTGGCAAAAATTGATTTTCCAGCGGTCTGCCGCCATGGCCACCGGTCCCGCCGACATTCCAGGTAACGATCCGCAGCTCGTTCGGATTACGTTTTGTCAATTGATAACTGGGTCGACCCCATTGATGAAGGCTATAACCGGTCGCCGCGAAAACAATCGTGAGCACAACAAACAAAATTTCCAACATCTTTTCGCGCATATCTCCTGCCGAATGCGGAACCGGTGGTAAGC
>JARFPZ010000487.1 GCA_029288035.1 Desulfosarcina sp. | reverse complement strand
TTAGGTGCCTGGACGTTCAGGCGTGACAGGAATCGGATAAAAGAAGGATTGGCAACTGTTTATGACATATTTCCTGTCATGTATGAGAAACGCAAACACAAGGCCGAATTTTTGAGCGGCGGAGAGGCTAAAATTCTATCGATTGCCAAGGAGATGATATCTAGCCCGGATTTGCTGTTGGTGGATGAACCTTCTGCCGGCCTGGCGCCCAAGATCGTATCCTATGTTTATGAGTTCCTGCGCAACAGTCAGGAAAGAGGCATCACCATTTTGCTGGTCGACCAAAATATTAATCAGGCGATTGAAAATTCGGAATATTTATACATGTTGGAAATGGGGTCCGTGGCAATGCAAGGAAGCGCCCACATGTTCAAAGAAAACTTAAAAGACATCATTCGGGATTCACTGCTTGGGGCGTGAACATGGCTGCAAAACACATTCTCATTCTGGCGGGCATATATGCTGTTCTAGCACTCGTTCCACTCGGTCTCAATGAATATTACATCCACGTTTTAAACATTAGCTGTTATTATGTCATCATGGCGGCCAGCTGGAACCTGATCGCCGGCTATACGGGCCAATTCTCTTTAGCCCACCACGCTTTTGCCGTTATGGGCGGATACACCTCCGCGCTTCTGGTCATTCATTTTAATATTCCTATCCTGTTAGGAATCCCCGTCGGCGGACTGCTGGCGGCAGCTGTTGGTTTCTGCCTGGGAACCCTCTGCCTGAAAATGAGGGCCATCTATTTAGGCCTGGCGACATGGGCTTTTTCTGAAACTTTCAGAATTATCCTCAGCATGTCGTATACGCTCACCCGCGGGGATCTGGGGTTGTCCACCCCCACTTTGCTCGCTACCGGTATGGCCTTTAATTACTACTATATCTTCCTTCTTCTCGCCATCTCCTGCCTCTTCATCATCTACAAGATAATCCATTCTCGAATCGGGTATTATATACGTTCCATCCGGGATGACGAGGAAGCTGCTTTGTCCATGGGTGTAGATACCGTCAAGTGGAAACGATTTGTCTTTGCGACCAGCAGTTTCTTTGCCGGGATCGCCGGCGGTTTCTATGCCCACTACATCGGTCTTCTCAGTCCTGTGTCGGTGGATTTCAATGAGATGGCCATCCTGATTATCATGGTGATCACAGGCGGATTAAGGACGTTTACCGGGCCGATCATTGGTGCGATTTTCATCGAAATCCTCTCCGAGCTGCTTAGAGAGTACGGGCAAATTCGGATGGTTCTTTTCGCCCTGATGGTAATTATTCTCATGCGGATTAACCGGGATGGCATCGCAGGGCTTTGCAAAAATCTTTGGCCCAGAATCCAGGCTTACATAAAATGAGTTTGTTATTTTTAGTTTTGAAGGGACCTTGGAACGGTTCGCCGGAGATGGTCTCATGGTTTTTTTCAATGACCCTGTGCCATGTCAGGATCCAGCTATGCTGGCTATCAGAATGTGCTTGGCCATTCGCGAAAATATGGGTGAATTGAGAAAGAAATGGCAAAAAAAGGGACACAATCTGGGTATGGGTATGGGGATCACACAGGGTTTCGCCACCCTGGGGAAGATAGGCTTTGAGGGACGATTCGATTACGCGGCCATAGGAACTGTGACAAATCTTGCCGCGCGTCTTTCTGACGAAGCCAGAGATGGACAGATACTTATCAATCAACGAGTCTATGCGGAAGTTGGAGGTTTAGTGAAAGTTGAGCCGATGGGTGAGTTAAGTCTTAAAGGGCTTCACAGCCCGGTCACGGTATACAATGTCCTCGGTTTGAAATAAATGCTATTTGATGCTCTCTTATGTGTGTGGCGATCCATGGAGATAGTCGGAATTTAACTTCTGCTTTTTTAGTTGACCCTTCACTGCGAATTCAAATGACAGCAAAATACGTTAGGTTTTTATTCTGTGCAGATACTAACAAAACATACTTTCGAAAAGCTAAAAAACTCCATTATAACCAAGATTGTTTTTTTGAACGGCTGAATTTCATCTTACTGTTATATATTTTGACTTTTTAAGTAACTGAATTTTTTTGGTTTTCATAAGAAATCTGTAGAAATTTCAATGGGTTTTCAATTGCAGATCATGCAAGAAAGCGTTCGTCGAGAATCTGTCAAATTTGGGGCAAATTTAGAGCATATCTTCAATATTGCCGGATCCTCGATACTCTATATATCTGTAACTACATGGTTGTCGCCAAAATTCAAGATGTGGGGTGATCCACGCTTCTTAAAATCTTACCACTGTTTATTGATGTCTTATGTGGCTAACTTATCTTGATAGCGAAACAATCATATAAAGATAGGGCCGTTTCGAAAGATTAAAGTTGACTGAAAACTGTTGGCGATATTGCTCGTTAAAAAATTCTTAATCATAGTCAAGGAGGAGTTCAATGAAAAAGGCGCTTGGTCGCCGTATATAACAAAAGGCGCTCGACCATGACTAAACAACCAGCGCTAAAATTGTTCATCAGCTATTCGCACGCTGACAAACGTGTGGCACACCGAGTCGTCCGTCGTTTGACTGCATATGGTGCCAATGTCTGGATAGATGAAAGCGGGCTGCGAATTGGGGCGACTCTCAATTCATCGCTTCGCGCTCATATACGAAGTACTGACATTGTGCTGGTAATCGCTTCAAAGGCATCAGCAGTATCTGATTGGGTAGGACTGGAGCTCGATTTCGCAATAAAAATGGGTAAACCGGTCGTTCCGCTTTTCATAGAATCTGTGGACACACATGGACGATTCAGGGACCACTTGGGAATAGATGCTAAGTCACCTCAGGCTTTTGCCTATGCCGTCGAAGGCATGATACGCGATCTTTTCTTGTCGTTCGATCTTGAGCAGCCTCAGGCTGATCCCGCCGTTCTCGAGGCGGGGCTGCGCGAACTGGCGAGAGAAGAACCAGATTTGAATCCGCTTATCATCGGCTGTTTGAGTTACCAAGACAAGCCGTGGGAGTCAAATGAAACGCAAGAACTGCCGTGGGGGTATTATGAAACGGTGTACAATTCTATATTTCATCCGCTAGATTATACACTAAATACACTGTACGATCTAATGCCAAACGAAACAATGGCGAGAAACGTATCAAATGGATTCAGCATAGCTGGTGCCGGAACCATGGCACTATATTCGTGGATTGCCAAAACCGGGAATGGCGGTACGCCGCTAGTGTTCGCGTTAGGCCGAACTCTCGCGCCATCGCTAATCAAAACAGCAATCAAACTACTGGAATCCTGTAACCCACCTAACAATCACGCTCTTTACAGTTTCATAAATGAAAATGCCACTCAATTGGACATAACGCAGCGCCGGTCTGTCATTCGTCTTGTCACATGGCCAGTGCGAGATGATCCAAAGGATCATGCTGATACACTTGGCTATATAGCCTTGAAGCACTTTCCGGATGCTGTGGCGATCCAAGAGATGTGGTGCCGCTGGATCCACTCCGGCGTATTTGACTGCATACCCAGATACCACGGTGAATTCGAGAGTAAATTTCGTGCCCTCGGACATTGGGAACGCATCTCCAACTGGGTCGAACAAAAACCCTTTTACACATCCGATCTCGTGTACAATCTCGAACTAGCGCACAAGGAGCGGCTACCCGGATGGGAATCCGTCAACGAAGCACTCCGTAGGCACGTGCGTGGATACTTACGCTCTGGCGACGAGTCCAAAGTTTATGTTGCTGTGGCCTACGTCCGTTCCTGCGCAAACGCTAATATACCCGTTGCCCGCTTGCTGCTACGCGAGATGGAGGGCGTTGGGGCTACTGCGGAATGGGAAAGGTGGGCGAAGAAAAATCCGGATACTGCAAAGCGAATGAAGTATTATGTATTTTATTTTGCAAAGGAAGCCACTGGTGAACGAAACTGGATTAGAGCGCTAGAGAATGTCGAGCGGATAGTGACAGACGATAAGGAATTCAATGGTGGCGGGTGATGGAAAGATCTAATGCGCGGTTGCGTTTGGGGTGATAGGATAGTTCCCTTAGTCTGCTTCGCAAACAGTATTAATGCTGCAAACTACGACCATTAATTATGGGGATGAAAAAAGTAAAAATGGAACAAATTGTTGTTTGCCGAGAGACTTTTGGCTTTTTGCTGTTTCATCAAAAATACGTATTATGGCCATCATTGTTTGACCAGACCTGAATAGTGGAGTGAGTTTAAATTCTACGCATTTATTATTTGCAGCCTATACAATATATTGGGGTAATGAATTCAGGTCCAAAACCTTTGATATCCAACAAAGTTGAAATTATCAGGGACCGCCAAAATTGATGATATCATCGTACCGGCTTTTCGAGGTGCCGGTGATGAAAACAGCTATTTATTTTAACTCTTTAAGCGCCCGAATTTTCATGATTTCCAAAAATTATCTTTGATTCAATGGGTGAATCCACCTGGCTGGATTCACCCTTATAATTTTTATGCATCAAGGTTTTCAATCCATCTGATAGCTTCGGTATCACTGACTTTTCCAAGGTAAATTTCTGTAGTTTGGATGCTCGAATGTCGTAAAATTATTTTTGAAATTATCTCTAAAGGAACATTTGAACGGGATGCGAACGTTGCCGCATGACGGCGCAGATCGTGGGGCCTCAATCGTATCCCAACGACCTGGCCAGCTTTTTTCACCATGGCCCTTGCTGCTCCATAACAAATCGGAAAAATCATCTGCTTTGGTGCTATTTTCTGGAGACGAACATATTCTTTTAGCCGATCGGCTACCTTTTGAGGTATAAAAATCAGCTCTTGCTCCTTGCCGCTTTTGGTATCATTTAAGATCAATTTCCGGTCAAGAATATCAGCAGGTGTCAACTTCAGGACTTCACCGACTCTCACACCACCCCTTGCCATCAGTTCCAGCATTAGCCGGTTGCGAACATTGTCGGTCCTGAAAATGATTTCGTCCACCGTCTCTTTTTCAATAATTTTCCAATTAACAACTGCTTTCGGCCTAAATAATTTACGCAGCATTTGCGAATCACATGGGTTTTTGGAATCGCAATCAAAATTGTTTCTCATGAAATTGAAAAAGGCGGTCAGGTGGAAAAAACGAATCCGTTTTGTCTGGGGTTTTCGCCCTTCGGTGAACTTCGCCATAAAATTCAGAATATCATCCGGAGATACCTCGTTAAGTTTAAGATTTGCAAAATTCTGGTTAAACTTATCAATGGTAAATTGGTAAGCCCGGACGGTATTGTGCTTTGAATGAGCTCGATGATATTCCAGCCAAATTTTTGAAGCTTGAGAAACGTTCATGATTTACCTCCTTTCGGTATTTGGATTTGACATTTACAAACCGACTGGGGTAAACGAACAATAGCAGATTTATATTCACAAATTTTTTTATTCCGGCCGAATGATTCTTAAATTAATTTCCCAACCG
>JARFPZ010000467.1 GCA_029288035.1 Desulfosarcina sp. | reverse complement strand
CATGTTGACTCCAGGCAGGTATGATATTTTGCTAAATCTACTTCGACAGCCATTAGCTTCTCATGGGGTTATAAAAGACAATCAGCAATGAGCATTTCAAGATTTATCCATTGCGTTGCGAAATGACTCTTCTACGGCCTGTAGCTGTCTTTCAATCCTCGCGTCAATCTCACCCAGATCCGTTTCAATGATACAGCCGCCACTTTGAATATTTTCCTCGGCTTCGAGGGTGACATTATCAACATTTTGTATCAGATCAGACAGTTGAGATCGGGTCTCTTTGATAAATTTCAGATCCGATGGACTCATCTTGATTTTAATTCTACCCGGATCATCGACTTTAGCAAGAGCCTCTCTGGCCACGCACACCACAATATCTCTATCGAAGGCTACTTCCTGACAGATGACTTTTCTTGCGATAGCCAAAGCCAGTTCCACAACTTCTTTTTCGATTTCCTGGTGAGTCTCTTTGCGAATATTATTCAACTGAAGCAACCCTTCTTGCAGACTGATCAAAAGCGGCTCTATTTTTTTTTCTACCAATTCATGCCAGGTGTTTTCGGCGTCAATCATACCTTTTTCCCTACCTTCGGTAAATCCACTCTGGTAGGCTTTCTCGTTCAATTGGGCGGTAGATATTGAACCTTTCCTGATATTACAGCTTCCGTCCCCATCAGACCGTGAAGCCATATCGGTAGGGTTCGATTCCATATTATCATACTTAATCCGTTGAAAATTTTCCTCCTTCGATAAACAAGGCTCAACATTTTCCGGCTCATCAACTTGAATATCCGGGAAACAATGTAATCCGAATTCGGCAAGTCCGTCTTGGAGCGAGTGCCGCTCAGGTTTAGACAATGATATCTTCTCCTCGTCGTCCACTGATAATCACTTCTCCTTTGGCTTCCATTTCCTGGATAATGCCGGTGATGGCCTGTTGTGCATCGGTGACTTCCGTCATCCGAACAGGGCCCAAATCTTCGATCTCTTCCTGTAACATGGCACCGGCACGCTCCGACATATTTTTATACACCTTGTCCTTGATTTCATCGGATGCTGCTTTAAGTGCTGTTGCAAGTTCCACTGTTTCGATTTTGCGAAGCAGTTTCTGAAAGCCCCTGTCATCAACCAGCACCAGATCTTCAAATACAAACATCTTCTGTTTGATCTGTGCAGCCATCTCTGCGTCTGTTTCTTCGATTTCGCTTAAAATCAGTTCACTCGAAATTTCATCCGTCTGATTCAACATTTCGGCCAGTCGATCCACCCCACCGCTAATACTGGCAACCGAGCTTTTTTTATTTTTAAGGATTTCTTTGAAGACCTCATTAACCTCATCAACAATATCAGCGTTCACTTTTTCCAGAGTGACCACTCTCACCGAGACATCCGTTTTTATATCATCCGGTAAATTTGCGATAACATCACTGGCTACCGGTGTTTTCAGATGAAGCAATATTATCGCTATCGTCTGAGGATGCTCGTCTTTGATCAGATCAGAAATTTCATCGGCGCTCAAGGATGCAATCGCTTCCAGTCCTTCGGGCCCACCCGACGGGCTTCCGTTATGTTCCCCGGTTTTAGACGAGTGACCGGATCCGGAAGAAAGGGCCAATTGCCTTTTTAGAGTGCGCCCGGCGGCAATATCCGCAAACTCTTTGGCCACATGTTCGGCAATCTCTGCCGATACCGTTCCTATCTGATCGAGCTCGCGATACACCACCTGTCGCTCATCATCAGTCAGACTATTGAGCATTCGTTCCGCTGCCTTATTACCCAAGGAGCGTATCAAAATGGCTGCTTTTACCGGGCCTGTTAAATGGCTATAATCCATAGAAGCTGGTGACGGCAACTGTACTTAAAACTGAGGTGGAAAGATGAACATCAAACATCCAACGTTAACTTTTATAAAAGGGGATGTCCTCTATGGTGAACTATTACCTTAGCATGTATACGAATTCGTGTGCTAAGCGACTAACTATCCTTGATCCAGTCGCGCATGACTCCCAAAGATGCCTCCTGGTCGCTGACAATCAATTGAGTTGCCTGATCTTTAAACATGAGATTTTTAGCAGCCGGATCAAACTCACTTTCAAGCTCACCCACAGTTTTGGGAAGCTGCTTGAACATCTGCATATCTCCAAACGAATATTCAGTCAGCCAGCGGACTAACGGTTTGACAAAAAACATGAAAGATAAAGTTAGAAAAAGACACAAAAAACCATATTTTATGTAAGACTGATATTTTTTAAGAACCTCAAGCCATCCGGGCTCAGCAACGAGTGCTTCTTCCTCCGCCAGCTTTGTAGTCTCAAAGGCAATGTTAACAATGTCAACCTCATCTCCTCGGGATGAATCAAAATTCACAGCTCGTTTAACAATGTTTTCAAATTTTGTCATTTCCTCGGCTGTTCTGGGAACATATTCCCATTCAACTATTCCTTTCTTTTTCTCAATACGTTTGTATGTACCATCCACTAAAACTGCAATCGAAATCCGGGTCATCTCCCCTACCGGATCATTTGTGTGACTGATAACCTTACCGATTTCATAGTTGATGGTGCGATCCTTTTTTTCAAATATTGAATTACTTTCCAATGACCTGTTCTGCTGAGCGGCAGTGGCATTACCCGGCATATTGGAACGTATGCCTGGTACCCCCTTCGGGGTTATTCCGGGTTCGCTTGTTATTTCATTGAGTACTTGTTCACTGCGGACCACTTTGTTTTCCGGCAGATAGAGCTCCTCAGTTCTTTCTTGTTTCTTAAAGTCAAAAGAACATGACAATCTAACGATAGCCTTGTTTTCTCCCAAAGCCGATACCAACATGGTCCGGACCCTATCTTCTAGATTTTTTTCAACCCTAGCCTGATAATCTAGCTGGTCTGAACTAAGACTTTCAAAGGAAGATGTATCCTTGGCACCAGCAAGCATTTTTCCGTTGCTGTCAACAACGGTCACATTTTCTGCCTTCAATCGTGCGACACTGGATGACACCAAATGGACGATTCCCTTGACTTGACTTGGGGTTAGAAATTTTCCCGGCTGCAGTTTCAAAACTACAGAGGCGGTAGCCGGCTCCTCTTCTTCAACAAAAAGCGATTTTTCAGTCATTACAATATGGACTCTGGCACTTTCGATTTCCGCAATTCTGTTGATAGTGCGGGCCAACTCTCCTTGCAGCGCCCTCTGGAAATTGACGTTCTGTGCAAAGGCGGTCATTCCCAGCTTCGTGTTGTCAAAAATTTCGAACCCGATTCCCCCGCCTTGGGGGAGTCCGACTGAGGCCATTTGCAAACGGATTTCATAAATATACTGCTCCGGAACCAGAATTGTGGAACCATTGGAAGCAATTCGATATTCAATTTTCTGCTCCTTGAGTTTGCTCAGTATAGCACTGGCATCTTCCGAATTTAAATTTGTAAATAGCGGTTGGTATTCACTTTGCCCCGACCAATTCATTAGGAAAATAAATCCGGCAACAGACCCTAAAATCAAAATCGCCAAGGTTAATTTTTTACCAAGGCTGAGATTGAAAAAAACTGCTTTTAGTTGTGCCAGCATTTTACTATTCGGTCCCATAATTCTCCTAACGCATATCTGATTCAGATCGGCATACGCATAATTCTATCATACGCTGAAATAACTTTGTTGCGGATCTGCATCAGCAGTTCAAAGGAAATACTGGCTTTCTCCATTGCAACCATGGTTCGGTGAATATCTGTTTGCTTGCCTGTGACCAGATCGTTGATACTTGAATTTGCCGCCACTTGGAGCCGATTGACCTGGTCGATAGAGTCCGTCAGCATTTTACCGAATGATCCCGGATTTGATAGTCGTGAAGCCTTCCCACTGACGGCAGGTCCAACCTCTGTTTGTACCGGCTTTTGAATCGTTATGTCGTTCATCTTTATTTACCTATTTCTAGTGCTCTTGATATCATTTCTTTTGCCGCTTTAAGTGCGGATACATTAGCCTCATAACTCCGGGTCGCCGAGATCATGTTTACCATTTCCTCCATCACATTGATATTTGGCATGGCAACGTAACCTTTTTCATCGGCATCCGGATGTTGGGGATCATACTTCATCACTGGGGGATTCGGGTCTTCGGTGATCCGATCGACTGCGACCATCGACAATTGTTTCCTTTGGCGGTCCGCCATAATATTTTTAAAAGATTCCACTCCCGATCGGGCTGCAAAAATTGCCTCCTTTCTGCGATAAGGTCCACCCTCTCTGGTGCGGGTTGTGTTGATATTGGCAAGATTGCCAGATATCAGATTCATACGCAGCCGCTGAGCACTCAGCCCAGACGAACTCGCTTGAATAGCATCAAAAAAATCCATTACTTGTTACCTCCTCTGATTGCACTTTTTAATCCGCTAAATTTCCGGGATATGAGTTGTGCAGCAGTTTTATATAACAACGTGTTTTCAGCTAACTCGCCCATTGTCCGATCAAGATCAACTGTATTGCCGTCACCTCTTAGACTGAATTCCGGGGGCTTGGCAGCCTTAAGTTTCAGATGACCCGCTATATCGTGTTTTAGTGGAAGATGACCGGGTTGCGTCTGCACTAGTTGAATACTCGAAGCAGAGTTCTGGCTACCGGTAATATCTTCTTCAACAGCAAGTTCTACGGCTTTATAATTGGGCGTGTCCAGGTTGGCAATATTTGAAGACAGCACCCGGTGTTGCTGTGATCTTATATTTAACGATCTCTCCAACAAGGAAATCGTGTCGCGAAAAAGTCCGTTGGTCCGCATTTTTTATATCCCTCCTTCACATTAGAGATGGTTTCAACGATTATCTAGCAGCAAAATTTTTATCAATTCCTTGCACGACGCTTTTTTCGATCAAAAGGCCGCCTTCCTCTCTATATTCCCGCAATTTGTTGCGCAAAGTTCGAACACTGATTCCTAAAAGCTCCGCGGCACGGGTGCGATTGTCATTGGCATCTTCTAACGTTCGAAAAATTAGCTTTTTTTCCATCTCCCGGACTGTATAACCGGCATTGACGGAGATGCTAACCTCAGGCTCGGGTTCGTTTTCCGCTATATCCAACAGCAGGTGCTCAGGCAAAATAACACCGCCCTCACTTATAAGCACTGCTCGTTCTATGGTATTTTCGAGTTCGCGAATATTGCCCTTCCAACTGTAATTTGTCAGCATTTTCATGGCAATTTCATCAATTTCGTTGATTGTTTTCTGGTTTGCCAGGCAGTAATTTTTGAGAAAATATTCGGCCAACAGCGCAATATCCTCTTTTCTCTCACGCAAGGGCGGAAGGGTTAATGGAATCACGTTGATTCGATAGTACAAGTCCTGTCTAAACTTTCCTTCCGTGACGGCAGTTTTTAGATCGATGTTGCTGATGGCGATGACACGGGCATTGATGGGGATTGGACGTGTACCACCGATGCGGTCAATTTCTTTTTCCTGCAGAACACGCAGCAGCTTCGCCTGGAGCGGCAAGGGCATTTCGCTGATCTCATCAAGAACGACGGTACCCTTTTTTGCCAGCTCAAATTTTCCGATCTTACGGCCTATTGCTCCTGTAAACGAGCCTTTTTCATGCCCAAAAAGTTCGCTTTCTGCCAGTGTGTCGGGCAATGCCGCGCAGTTTAAGGCAACATAGGGTGCTTGGGGATTGCGACTGTGGTGATGAACATAGGCGGCCAACAACTCCTTTCCGGTGCCACTTTCACCTTGAATGAGGACTGTGGCAGTACTGGGGGCAACCGATCGTGCTCGGCTCAGGATATCCTGAAATTTTCGGTTGCGGGTTATAATTTCCTTGCCGATCGGTGGATCGTCCAAAGATCTTCGATTATTTCTGGACTGTTTGCCTCCATTTAAAGGGGAGATGGCTTTTTTTACGGTTTTTTCCAAGGTCTCAACTGAAAATGGTCTCAAGAGATAATCGCTGGCGCCGGCATGCATGGCTTCTACGGCATTGTGCACGGTTCCGTTGGTAGCGATAACAATCACCGGAATCTGAGGAGATTTTTTTTTAAGCGAGACTAACACATCGTTGCCTTCGATCCCCGGTGTTTGCTCATTGGTGATTACTACACTATAGGTTGTCGTCCTAAACTTGTCCAGAGCCTGCAATCCATTGGAGGCACTTTCAACCGGAAACCCAGCACCTTCTAGACTCTGAGTAAGTTCTTTTCGATTATCTGGTTGATCATCAACGATTAAGATGGGTGAAAGTTCGCTCAAATTCTACCCCGTAATCTGAAAGTTTTAATTTAGCCTAAACCACTTTAATATCAGCAAATATCATGCCATCGGAAAATAATGCGATATCTGTCGATTGATACTTAAATCGCATTTAAAATCAGATATATAAATCGTCGGTTAAACCAAAACCGACCGAAATTCATATCGATAAATTTGTCAAATATTAGCTAAAGGGAGTCACTGCGTTGACGCTACGAGGATACCGAAAACTACATTTGTAGAATTGATGAAGAGACACGTCACTCGGATATCTGGCCGAAGACGATTCGGAATGTCAAGTATGTGTCGGTGGAACCGTTCAAGGCTCAGCGGTCACAACCGATAAACAGCAACAACGTCTAAAAAAGAGAATCAATTAAACATTGCAGGGTTGCAGCTGGTGTCTTTTTATTTTCTCCACCAGAGTCGTTCGATTGAGATGAAGGAGTTTAGCCGCTTTGTTTTTAACCCATTTGGTTTTCTCGAGAGATTGCAATATCAATGATTTTTCAAATTCGGTTACGGCGCTGTTTAAACAGATACCATCGTCCGATATTTCAAGGGCTGCTGTAGGTTCATATCTTTGGGCGTTTCTCAGCTCAAGCGGTAAATCTCTATCCGTAATTTTACCGCTACCTTTTAAGACAATCAGTCGTTCCACCATGTTTTTAAGTTCTCGAACATTACCAGGCCAAGGGTAACTCATCATCATGGCCATGGCTTCCGTGGTAACTTCTTTCACCTCACGGTTGTTTTTTCGGTTGGACTGTTCCATAAAGTAGGAAGTCAGATGAGGTATATCGGACATCCGTTCCCGCAGAGCGGGGAGCATCAGGGGTATCACATAAAGTCTGTAGTACAGGTCTTCACGAAAATTTCCTTTTTGAACCTCTTCGGACAAATCACGATGGGTCGCTGCAATAATTCTGACATCGACCTGAATCGTTTTTGATCCTCCCACCTGCTCGAACTCACCTTCTTCAAGCACTTTCAATACCTTGACCTGAAGGTCTGAACTCATGTCTCCGATTTCGTCCAATAAGATGGTACCACCATCGGCAAGTTCGAATTTACCCAGTTTTGAAGATGTCGCCCCGGTAAAGGCCCCCCGAACGTGTCCGAACAATTCACTTTCCAGTAGATTTTCAGGTATTGCTCCACAATTAATCGAAATGAAAGGTTTTTTTGCTCGGTTTGATTTCTGGTGGATGGCTTTGGCCACCAACCCTTTTCCGGTACCCGTTTCACCGTTTAGGAGGATCGTGCTGTCACAATCTGCCACTTTGTTTACGAGGGCGAACATTTCCATCATTTTTTTGCTTTGACCGATGATACTCTGAAACCCGTATTCCTCATTTAATTGTGCAGTTTGAATATGGGAGCTATCATTGGAGGGCAATGTGTTCTGTGTGGGGTTACGTAACGCTGTGTTCTGCACTCCTGCCTCCTTATATAACTATGATCAAATTAGTTTATTATAATAAAACGGAATTCTTCCTCGGCAAAAAAATTTTATTATCTAATAGAATTACAATCAGATTATCCGGTGGCCCAAAACTGGTGGCAGATTGAAGGAGCAATATCCATGCCGTATTAAAGTCTAAGAGACGACGAAAAGTATGCTAGGAATAGGTCTCTTTGAGATCCGAAAAAAATATTTACCATATGAGGTGTAATTGAGGGTTCAGCCAATACAATATTTTGTGGAGAGGCTTTTTTTGTAACCATTAGTATAATATCGCTAAAAATTGTAACCAAACAGAAATGGAAAATTTGGTTGCCTGGACGCCAGACAACTGAGGCTTGATTTATTGCAAAATGCAATAGATGAGCCGGTAATTACCGGAATAACTTGCAGCATGCCGAAATCTATTCGGAAATTACTGCCTATCGTTGCTGATCGCCTGGTTCTCCGGCTGACACTTGCAGGTAGACCGGATGTACAAAATTTATTATTAAATTTAAATAGTTAACCTATTTAAAAATCCAAACCGTTCCGATAATTCGGTCCTCAAAATATAAATTTTGATAGGCAGGTAAATTCATTGATGATTATATGCAATTTGCAAATTTCAAAATTTTATTTTGCAAAAAGAAACACTTTTAGAATGTTGGTTCCAGTTTCACGAGATTCATTCAAGGGAAAAATTACCGGCTTTAAATGAACGATCTGATATCACCGTATTCGTCATGCATCGTTTGCATGATGCCTTCAATGGCGTTGGTTTGAATTTTCAGGCATTCCCAAGCAAATCTGTCTAAAGGCGGAATTTTATTATCCCCACCGGATCCCATGTTCAGTGCCCGACAAAATATATCCGCCAGATGAACGATCGCCGCTTCCATGGCAAAACTACCGGCATCAGTTGGCTGGTGGTGGTGGGCGATTATCTGCACCAGCTTTGACGGCAGATTCCATTTTTCTGCCAATAACTTACCGATTTCGGCGTGAGTATAGCCTAAAATTCTAATTTCGGCCCTAATCATCAAAATATTCTCTCTTCTGATGGCGGCGGCAACTTTAGAAAATTTTTCCGATTGAAACATCATCTCCACAATTTTTCCGATATCGTGCAAGAGGCCCGCCACAAACAATTCCTCTAAATTATCATAGCGCAGGTAATTGCCGATCACTTTAGCCCCCACGGCACATCCCAGGGAATGGTCCCAGAGTTGTTCCTGCTTTTGCTGCTCTTTTTTGTTCCTGCCTGTAAATAAATCGAATACGGAAGTGGTCAAAAGCAAATTCCGAATGGCATCGAAACCGATCAGCACGATGGCACCGGTGACTGTAGATATGCGCTGGGGTAGCCCGTAAAACGATGAATTGACCAATTTCAGCAGCCTGGCAGTTAGAATCTGATCATCTGTAATTACTCTTGCCAGATCCTTGGCTGAAGATTTCGGATCGTTAACCAACTCAGTGATCTTTAAAACGGTGCGCGGAAGTGTCGGCAGATCATCGATTCCAGCGATAATTCTATTAA
>JARFPZ010000466.1 GCA_029288035.1 Desulfosarcina sp. | reverse complement strand
GACCTTCGGCATCGGTAAGGGTGCCCCCGCGGTTTACCCGCATCGATTCTGAAACGCGCACGTTGAAGTATGCATGCCGCGTCGGTCCAATGGTGACATCCCATTCGGTCGGCAGCAGTTGAGATTGAATATCGATAACATGCCACTGCTCACCTGGCTTTATATCGAACGACCGAACTTCCTTAGCTACCACGCGCCCATCATCGGCCGCCCACTCGGCAGGGCCTCTCCATTCATTGGTCTGCACGATACGGTAATGCGTCGAACTCTTTTCGGTGCCTTCAATCGCTGTTTCCAGAATGCGCCCGGGACTCCGGCCCTGGAAGGTCTGGTTCACATAGAAGCAATAGGTATATTCTTCATAAAGGTCTCCGGAAACCGGCATGCGAACATGCAGGTGATCAGTCCCGAACCAAAGGGAGTTATGATGGGGGTGATCGGCCGGGCTTTCGGTTGTTATCATAAAACCGGCCGGCGAAAAGACTGGGTAAAGATACGGTCGATACTCACCTTGGGTACATGCCAAAAGTTCTTTTCCCTGCCAACACAACGATCGGCGATGCGTTTTAGCCCATGCGCCTCGAGGAAGCGCAATACCCTCCGTTTCAAAAGAGAAACAAGTCATGGTTCTTATTCTTCTCCGATGGGTGTGTCCGGTTCAGGGTCCGATCCATTTCGTCAAAATGAGGCTCAATGCCGGAAAATAGGTTACCACGCACAAGACCAAGATAATGCTCAGCAGAAAAGGCAAGGCGGCATAGAACACGCCGGTAACGCTCGCACGGGCGATGCGTGCTGTGGTAAAGACCAACATGCCCATGGGTGGGGTCAATGCCCCCAGCACCAGGTTCATTACCAGCACGATTCCGAAATGAATGGGATCGATGCCGCTGGCCGTGATAATCGGGATAAGGATCGGCACCAGGATTACCATCGCAGCTACCAATTCCATGATGAGTCCCACAAGTAAAAGAAAAACGTTTAGCAGCATTAAAAGCACAATCGGATCGGAGGCTATTTCACCCAGACCAGCCGCAATCTTTTGCGGCGCTTGATCCGTCACCAATACCCATGAAAAAGGCGAGGCAGCGGCAACAATAAACATGACCGCAATGATATCCTGCAATGATTCTCTCACCGAATCTACCAAAGCGCGCAGATTCACCTGACGGTAGAACAGAAATCCGATAGCTAAACTGTATAGAAACGCCATGGCCCCGGCTTCGGTCGCCGTAAAAATGCCGAATCGCACGCCACCCACGATTCCGACCGGAAGAAATAAAGCTGGAAGTGCCCTGTAGAAGGCAAACATCCGCTCTTGCAGGGTGACACGCGCAATATCCCGTCCGTATCCTTTCCGGATGGAAACGATGAAGACCGTGAGCATCAAGGCAACCGCGACCAACAACCCCGGCAAAATGGTCGCCATAAATAGCGCGCCAACTGATACCGAAGCAAGTGCGCCATACAGGATTAAGCTCATACTGGGCGGAATCAAGTTGGCCAATATGCTTGAAACGCTTGTTACGGCACAGCTAAAGTCGCGATTGTAGCCACGTTGCTTCATCGCCGGTACGATCGTTTTGGTGGTGGCCGCCGCATCTGCGATGGAAGAACCTGTAAGACCGCCCATCATAACGCTGGTGACGATGTTGACTTGACCCAACCCGCCTCGCAGGTGGCCGACGAGCGAGGTAGCGAGTCTTATGAGGCGATCGGTAATTCCCGTGATATTCATGATACCACCTGATAAGATGAAAAAAGGGATTGCCAGAAGGATAAAGGAATCCAATGCCGAGGTGAGACTCTGTGGCACGATGAGCATCATCAGGTCGCCCTGGGGTGATATCGCCAGGATGGTGCTTAACGTCAAGACGAATCCGATAGGCATTCCAAGCAAAATCAGCGTGAGCATGGAGATTAAGAGTATCGGCGATGATTGGATACCTGCCAGAAACCCTTTGCTCAGGTACCCCACGATAAGGTAAAGGGCCCCCCCCATGATGAAGGTGACAACAGTATTAAAGGGATATTTAATGCCGGGAATACGCTGATGGGCCAGGTAGAACAGATTCAGCGCAGCGCCACAGGGAACGGCTGAGTACAGATAACGAAAATGCCACTCCAACGCCGGGGAAACATAGGAAGCATTGCTGGCCAGACTCCAACCGTGCCTCAACAAGGCGATGCTGGTAGTACAGATTACTATTTGCATGCAAATAGCATGAATCGACTGCCAACGGTCGCTGAGTTTGCGGCGCAACAGGTCGATGGCAATGTGAGAGTTGCGCCGGACACCCATCGCCATCCCCAGAAAGACCGTCCAGACGAATGCCCACCGAGCCAACTCTTCGGGCCAGCTCAAGGAAGCATTCAGTACATAACGAAAAAAGACCTGTGCCAGCGTGACCACAATTGTCGTGAGGATCAGGCCGATGCAGATCAGTTCCATGGCGCCATCAAATCGTAACAGCGCTGTTTGTATTCCCCGCTTGAGCCTATTGTTTGTATGCGAGGAGGCATATGCCTTCTCTCGATGGTTTGCGTTCAGTTCATTCCTCATTAAAATCGGTGTGGGTTGCTTCAAAGAGGGGGGGAATAGGCGAATTCATTATGCAGAAACGCTATCCCCCCCTTCCTATCTGCCACGCGGCAGAGGTTAGCGTAACTCATTGAATTTTTTTATCATCGGTCCAGCCGCAGGATGTTCTTTAACATACGCGTCATAAAGTGGCGCCGTCGCAGTCTTCCAATTTTCCGGATCGGTAACCTGGAGCACCTCCACGCCGTGTCCTTCTAAAATTTTCAGGGCATCTGCTGTTTTGGCCCGACTAATCTGGCGTTGTTCGGCAAAAACCTCTTTGGCGCTTTCACGCACTATCTTTTGCAAATCATCCGGAAGCCCGTCCAACCATTTGGCGTTAACACGGATGGCCTTGGGCAAAAACCAGTGGTAGGTAAGGGTCAGGTATTTTGCCTTTTCATACCATTTGAAACCATCGATAGAAAAAAAATCTGCTTCAAGGCCATCAATGACACCGGTGGAAAGGGCATTGTACTGCTCGGCATATGCAAGGGGCGTCGGGTTGGCACCCAGAGCTTTCCAGAAATCAACCCAGAGCTTCAATTCCGGTACGCGAAGTTTGAGCCCTTTGAGCTCAGCCAGATTGGCAATGGGTCTATTGGCCAGCAGATGCCGAAAGCCAACCTCGCCATAGGCGACGAATTCAACGCCGGTTTTCTTTCGCGCGATTTCAGATATCTCTTTTCCGATGTCTCCCTGCAGGATACTGTCGACGTGGGCCTCGTCTTTAAAGATGAAACCGAGCCCCGTAATCGCAATCTCAGGAGCGACCGATTGTTCAGTGTCGGGTCCACCCGCGGTCGCCTGTATGGTTCCCAAACGGTTTCCCTCAATCAGTTGGGTATAGTTGCCAAGCTGTCCTGCCGGAAAATGTTTGACTTTAATCCGCCCGTCGGATCGTTTTTCCAGAATCTCGCCCCATTTCTCAAACGCATTCGTAATCGGTGATCCGATGGCTTCTGCGTGGGCCATCTTAAACTCGTACGTTTGCTGAGCCTTGGCGTCAAAAGGCATCGGCAGGGTGAGCAGTAAGGCGATCACAACCCACCCAAAGGCAATGATCAGGAAGGGCTTTCGTCCAACATTTAGGGTTGTTGTGGTGTGACGGTTCATCAGTATTCCTCCTTATCTTTATGCGGTTGATGTTCGGCCGTTTAGCATTATTACCTGGATTTTGCACGAGTCGGAGGTTTTCATAGGCAAGGCGTCTAAGGGTGACGTCGTAGTTCTTTACTTCAAACCCTTAGCAACGCAGCATATGAAAGCCTCCGGCTCGCCCGAAGGGTGAAAATTAATAAGACAAAGTCGACCATTGTCCTTTTTACCCATTGAGTATTTTTCTCTACTTTCCAAATTCTCACAATCTATTGTAATTAAATATTTTTCAAACTTCACATTAATTTTCATGCAAAATTCAGGTATTAAGTTACCACGTTTTGGTTGTGCCCAGCCAAATAAGCCTTAATGTTTTCTATTGTGGTGTCCATAAGCCGTTTTCGCGCCTCTTTGGTCGCCCATGAAATATGGGGGGTAAGGATGATGTTTTTGGCACTTAAAAGCGGGTTGTCTTTATTAATTGGTTCTTTCGAAACCACATCCAGGGCCGCACCGGCCAGCCAATTTTGGTTTAGGGCCTCGGTCAGGTCGGTCTCGTTTATCAGGCCACCTCTTGACGTGTTTATAAGAAACGCGCTTTTTTTCATCATTTTTAGCAATCTGCGGTTAATGAAGCCCACATTATCCGGAGTTTGAAATGCATGGAGACTGATAACATCGGCTTGCATAAAAATCTCTTCGACGCTTGCCCATGCAAAGGGCTGATATTCAGGGGGAGAATGTGGATTGATATCATTGGCCAGTACCGACATCCCGAAGGCGCGCGCCAATTGACCAACTCGACGGCCGATACGACCAAATCCAATAACCCCCATGGTTTTTCCGGTTAACTCCACAAGGGGAGTTTTCCAAAAAGACCAGTCGGGTTGTTTGAACCATTCTCCTTCTTTGACGGCCTCATCATGCAGTGCTGGTTGGCGGGTCATCTCCAGCAGCAAGGCAAAAACCATCTGTGCGACCGAATCAGTCCCGTAAACCGGCACGTTGCATACCATTACATTTGAATCTGACGCTGCCTTTGTATCTACACAATCATAACCCGTGGCTGTCACGGCGATCATACCCAGACTTGGGGTATTTGTGATCACCTCTTCGGTGATTCGGACCTTGTTGGTCAAAATGATTTCAGCGCCCTGGCATCTACCGATAACTTCAGCGTCGGCGGAGCGTTCATACACTGCCAGTTCGCCCAGCTCGCACAGCCGGTCCCAAGGGTTATCGCCGGGGTTCAGGGTGTAACCATCCAAAACGACCATTTTCATAAGATTTACCCTCGTACCTCAGATGTTATGCCATATCAGTTAATCAAACTGGGTAAAATTACTCCCACTAACCCAAACAATAACCTTCCTGATAGCTGAAGCGGGTTTTATTGTCAACATTATCCTTTTCCTTTATTACAAGGCAAGCCTTGGGATAGTTTCAATCCCCTTCTTGACAAATATATTTCTCATAAGTAGGATAAAGTGCTAAAAATAATTGATAAATTATTTAAGGAAGGAGCAGGCGTATGGTACTTCAAGCTGCCACGATTGAAACCAAAGATACCCTGGATGCCATCGAACTATTTTTCAGAAAGGGTTGGACGGATGGGTTGCCGATCATCCCGCCGACTCAAGATCGTATTCAGGCCATGTTAGATATTGTGCACATGGAACCGGACGCGGTAATTGGCTCCATCCCCGAACGAAGCCGCGTGTTTACGGCAGAAACTGCTGCCATAAATGCGCTGATGGCTGGATGTTTGCCGGAATATTTCCCGGTGGTAGTGGCCGCGGTCTCTGCCGCCAGTGATCCGGCCTTTGGACTTCATGGCCCCACTGCTACCACGCACGGGTCCGCCATCCTAATGATCGTAAACGGCCCGATTATTGAGAGCATCGGGCTGAACTCCGGACAAAATGTGTTTGGTCCGGGAAATCGGGCAAATGCCACTATCGGTCGGGCCTTGCGCCTTATTCTGATCAATGCTGGTGGGACCCGTGAATTCGACCGTGCCACCTTGGGTCACCCCGGTAAATATACTTACTGTATCGCCGAAAATGAAAACACCAACTGGCAACCACTTCATGTCCAACGAGGATTTGAACAGTCCGTTAGCACCGTTACGGTTTTTGCGGCGGAGAGTCCCAATCAAATGAACAATCACACCGCGTTGAAGGCAGAAAATATCTTGCTCACCCTATCTGATCGCATGTCAGGCTTGGGAACCTTTAATATCGGCGGACAAACTGAGATGGCGGTGGTAATTTGTCCGGAGCATTACAAGACGTTGAATCAACAAGGGTGGGATAAAGCCAGGGTCCAGAAATTTCTCTATGAGCATGCTGTGCGTCCGCTGAGCGATCTGAAAAAGGGCGGTTATATTGAACAACCCGTCAACAGCGGAGATGAAGAAATTTTAGTCAGAGCGGTGCAATCTCCCGACGACATCCTGCTGGTTGTAGCGGGCGGGGCAGCCGGCCGTTTCTCGGCCTGTATCCCGGGGTGGGCCAGTAAACAAGCCTGTCAATCGGTTACCCGATCATTGCGCGATGCCTCCTGCGGCAACTGAGGGTGGTAGTCGCCAATCGTGTATTGGCTAATAGATTTTAAACTCCGGCGTGTTTGGATTTTAGCCCACGTCGATGCACCGTTGTTTTAATAATACAACTAAAAGGAATAAAAAAATGAGCTTGGTAGTATACAATCCAACCAGTGGCCCAGCCGCTAATAATATGCAGCTTTCACCAAGGGTCAAGAATTTGCAAGGCGGTGTATTGGGAGTTATTGATAATGGTAAGACGAACTCTGATACGGTTTTAAACCGAATTGTTAGCGATCTGTCCGTACGCTATCATTTTAAAGAGGTAATCACCGTAAAGAAACATTCCGTATCCCACGCGATCAAAGACGACGCCGCAGAGATGCTGGCTCAAAAATGTGATTTCGTGCTGGCCGGAATTGGGGATTGAGGCTCCTGCAGTTCGGGCAGTTTGCTCGACGGTATTGTCATAGAGAAATTAGGCGTGCCCACCACCGTCGTGGTTACGGAGCCGTTTATAAGCTCCGGCAAAGCCATGGCCGTGTCTCACGGTATACCGGATTATCCGTTCGTCGTCATACCCCATCCTATTGCCGCCACCGAAACCGAAAAATTGCATCGCTGGGCAGAACAGATAGTTGATCAGGT
>JARFPZ010000458.1 GCA_029288035.1 Desulfosarcina sp. | reverse complement strand
TGGCACATAGTCCGCCATGCCCTTCAATCCCAAATGCTTGGTGATCGCTGCCGTTAACGTCGTCTTGCCATGATCAATATGCCCTATCGTTCCTACGTTGACATGCGGCTTGGTCCGCTCAAACTTTGCCTTCGACATATTTCCGTCCTCCCCTTTTAATTGACGGTTGAATATTAAGTATTGTTATGGGTATAATTTTAGTCTTCAATATTTAGCTTACCAGCGAAAATGGGCAAACGCCTTGTTGGCTTCGGCCATTTTGTGGGTGTCTTCCCTTTTCTTGGCAGAGGCTCCCCGGTTGTTGGCGGCATCCATAAGCTCCGCCGCAAGTTTTTTGGCCATGCCCTTTTCCGGTCGTTTACGGGCAAACCCGATAATCCAGCGAATACCCAGCGCCGTCCGGCGCGATGGGCGTACTTCGGTGGGAACCTGATAAGTCGAACCGCCGACCCTTCTGGATTTTACTTCGATTATTGGTCGGACATTATCCACGGCCTGTTCAAAAAGTTTGAGCGGAGATCCTTTCGTTTTTTCCGCCATAATGTCAAATGCATCGTAAAGAAGCGACTCGGCTGTGCTCTTTTTGCCGTCCCGCATGACGGCATTTATGAATTTGGTAACCAGCTTACTGTCATATTTCGGGTCGGCTACCACCGGTCGCTCAGGCACTTCTCTTCTTCTTGGCATTTTATATATCAACTCCCCTATCGGAAAATAACGCTTAATTGCTCACAATAAAAAAATGATTACTTCGGCCTTTTGGCCCCGTACTTGGATCGACCCTGTTTGCGATCCTCAACCCCCAGAGTATCCAGCGTTCCCCTGACAATATGATACCTTACACCCGGTAAATCCTTGACCCGTCCGCCCCTTACCAGCACCACCGAATGCTCTTGCAGATTGTGGCCGATTCCAGGAATATAAGCGGTAACTTCTACACCGGTGGTCAACCGCACCCGGGCGACTTTGCGCAATGCTGAGTTCGGTTTTTTGGGCGTAGATGTATAAACACGGGTGCATACCCCTCTTTTTTGGGGTGCTCCCCTGAGCGCCGGCGTATTGGTCTTCTTTTTGATCTGCTTCCGGCCTTTCCTAACTAGCTGGTTGATTGTGGGCATATTTTCCTCATTTTTCTGGTTAATCCGGTGAAACGGTTAGATTGTAGCAAAATGTCGATATGTATACATGAAACGCATTAAAGTCAAGCCTTTTATTCCGATATTTTTATGATTTTTAAACTATTCACCCCAAGATTTCGACAGTGGGGTTATGCAAGTTCAACCCCCACATCACTGTATATCGGCAGACCGGTGCCGGCTGGAATCAGTCGGCCCATAATCACGTTTTCTTTCAGACCTTTAAGGTCATCAACGGATCCCGCGATGCTTGCATCGGTGAGAACTTTGGTGGTTTCTTGAAACGAGGCGGCAGAAATAAAGCTGTCGGTACTCAATGATGCCTTGGTAATCCCGAGAATCAAGGATTCAGCCACAGCCGGCTGGCCGCCTTTTTCGATAACGGCGCGATTGGCTTCCTCGAATTTAATTTTGTCGACCTGCTCTTCCTGAATAAAATCCGTATCTCCCACATTCAATACCTTCACCCGTCTCATCATCTGACGAACGATCACTTCGATGTGCTTGTCGTTTATTCGCACACCCTGCAGCCGGTAAACTTCCTGGACTTCATCAACAAGGTAACGAGCCAGGGAAACCTCCCCCTTGATACTGAGGATGTCCTGGGGAACTGCCGAACCGCCGATAAGCGCTTCACCCGCCCTAACGTAATCACCTTCATAAACGTTAATATGCTTACCCCGGGCGATCAGGTACTCTTTCTTTTCGCCGACATCTACCGGCGTCACCGTCACTTTCTGTTTACCTTTTTTGGTGCTTTTAGCAATGGATACATAACCGTCAATTTGACTGAGTACTGCGATTTCCTTTGGTTTCCGTACCTCAAACAATTCTGCCACTCTCGGCAGACCGCCGGTAATATCCTTGGTCTTGGTGGTCGCTCTGGGCAGTTTGGCCACAACATCACCGGCCTTGACGGGATCTCCTTCTTCCACCAACATAATCGCATTAATCGGCAGAATGTAGCGTGCTAGAGCGGAGGATCCCGTAATTTTTATCGTCTTGCCGTCTTCGTCCTTAATGGAAATTCGGGGGCGTTCTTCAGCGTTTTTGGATTCGATGATGGTCTGGCTGGATTTACCGGTAACAGGGTCCACCTTCTCCTGCATGGTCCTGCCAATGACGATATCACCAAACTTAATGTTTCCGTCCACTTCCGAAAGAATCGGTGTGGTAAACGGATCCCAGGTAGCCAACAGCTCACCGGCTTTCACCTTCTGGCCGTTTTTAACCTGCAGATGAGCGCCGTAGATCACCGGAAAGCTTTCCAGTTCACGCCCACCGTCACTTAGGATGGTGAACTTACCACCGCGTCGGTTCATGACAACGTAGCGCCCCTCTGAATTCTTCGCCACACTGAGGTCGATGAATTTGACGGCACCATCGACCCTGGCCCGGATATCCGCCTGCTCAACCCTTCTGCTGGCCGTACCGCCGATGTGAAAGGTTCTCATGGTCAACTGGGTGCCGGGTTCTCCGATGGACTGGGCCGCTAATATTCCGACCGCCTGACCGGTTTCCACCTGTCGGCCGTGTGAAAGATCCCGGCCATAACACCTGGCACACACACCATTTTTGGCTCTACACGTTAAAACCGACCGGATATTGAGACTCGTCAACCCGGCTTCCTCAATTTTTTCAACGACATGTTCGTCGATTTCTTCTCCATTTTGGCAGATAATTTCTTCGGTAAAGGGGTCGATAATATCTTCAATTGCCACACGTCCTAAAACCCGCTCGCCCAAACGCTGGATAATTTCACCGCCTTCCATCAGGGGCTCGACCTCGACACCTGTCATGGTGCCGCAATCGTCTTCAAGCACCATGCAATCCTGGGCAACATCGGCCAGACGCCGGGTAAGATATCCTGAATTGGCAGTCTTCAAGGCAGTGTCGGCCCGGCCTTTGCGCGCACCGTGGGTTGAAATAAAATATTGCAGTACCGACAACCCTTCACGAAAATTGGCCACAATGGGGGTCTCAATGATCTCACCGGAAGGTTTGGCCATCAAACCCCGCATCCCTGCCAGCTGTCGCATCTGATCCTTGCTGCCCCGGGCACCGGAATCAGCCATCATGTAGATGGGATTAAAGCTTTCGGTAACAACCGGTTTTCCTTTTTTATCCAACACTGGTTCGTCGTCGTTGCCGGTCACCGGTGCTTTTTTCATGGCATCCATCATCTCGTTGGCGACATCATCCGTCGCTTTGGCCCAAATGTCGACGACTTTGTTATATTTTTCTCCCTGGGTGATGAGGCCCTCGGTATATTGGCGACCGATCTCGGCTACTTGCTTTTCGGCTTTTTGTATGATGGTCTGTTTGCTTTCCGGGGTGATCATCGCATCGATTGAAATGGAAAGTCCCCCCTGGGTTGAATATTTATACCCCAGGTCCTTTAACCTGTCGGACAATATGACAGTGGCTTTGGCACCCAGATTCCGATAAACGTAATCTACCAGCTCACGCAGCATTTTCTTGTCCATGACATAATTGACGATATCAAATGGAATCACCGGCTTTTTTTCCACCACCTCAAATAGATGATAGCTCTCATCGGCATAGAGAACTTGGTTACTGTACTCTCCGGGATTCAAGGAATAAACTGCTTCCACGTCGGTATCGGCACAGCCGAAGATGCCTTTGAATTCATTGAACGTCAATTGGCCGATATGCCCGTCACTATCTTTGTCTGGCGCCAGGGAATATTTATGAACCAGGTCAAGGAAGTCGTCTCCCGCATCAAGCCGTCCAAGAATCTGCTGAGCCTCTTCTTCAGTCGCCACCGCAATGTGACGCATTTCCATTACGTCGACCTTCGGTATAATTTCCCATAGAAAAACCCTGCCGACAGTGGTGTCATAGCGCTTGCCATGGATCCGCAAGGTGATTTTGGTATGAAGATCCACTGCATTGCCATCGTAAGCGGATCGCACTTCTTCGACATTTGAAAAAATTCTTCTGTCGTCTTTAATGGCGCCGGTCGTGCGGGTTAAATAATAGATCCCCAAGACAATATCCTGGCTCGGCACGATGATGGGACTGCCGTTGGCCGGAGAGAGGATATTGTTGCTGGACAACATCAGAACCCGGGCTTCTATTTGAGCCTCGACAGAAAGCGGAATATGCACCGCCATTTGATCGCCGTCGAAGTCCGCATTGAAGGCCGTGCAGACAAGGGGATGCAACTGCAGTGCTTTACCCTCGATCAGAATCGGCTCAAAAGCTTGGATACCCAATCGGTGCAACGTTGGGGCACGGTTTAACATGACCGGATATTCTCTGACGACTTCGTCTAGGGTGTCCCATACCTCTGGAATTTCTCGTTCGACCATTTTTTTGGCGCTTTTGACCGTCGAAACCAACCCTTTTTGTTCGAGACGATAATAAACAAAGGGTTTGAAAAGCTCGAGAGCCATCTTTTTCGGCAGCCCGCACTGGTGAAGTCGCAGATCAGGTCCGACGGTGATCACCGTACGGCCCGAGTAATCGACGCGTTTACCGAGTAGGTTCTGGCGAAACCGCCCCTGTTTCCCCTTGAGCGTGTCACTGAGGGATTTCAACGGACGCTTGTTAGAGCCGGTAATCACACGACCGTGCCGCCCATTGTCAAACAAGACATCAACGGATTCCTGCAACATACGTTTTTCATTGCGAACGATAATGTCAGGCGCTTTCAGCTCGATCAGCCGTTTCAAACGGTTGTTACGGTTAATTACACGGCGATATAGGTCATTGAGATCGGAAGTGGCAAAACGCCCGCCTTCAAGCGGTACCAGCGGGCGCAGGTCTGGCGGCAAAACCGGAATGACATCCATGATCATCCAGGTCGGATCAACACCGGATCGCCTGAAGGCATCGACAATTTTCAGTCGTTTGGCCAATTTTTGTCGTTTGGCCACGGACCCGGTCTCACGGATATCGGTTCGAAGTTGTTCGTATAACTCGTCCAGGTTTAAATCTGCCAACAGCTTTTTGACGGCTTCGGCACCGATACCGGCTTCGAATTTATCCCCAAAGGTTTCGCAGGCTTCCAGATATTTCTCGTCAGACAGCAACTGTCCCCAACTCAAATCCGTATCTTTTGGATCCAGCACAATATAACTGTCAAAATAAAGCACCTTTTCCATGTTTTTAAGCGTCAGATCAAGCAGGTTACCGATCTTGCTGGGCAGGCTTTTCAAAAACCAAATGTGTGAAACCGGGGCTGCCAGCTCAATATGGGCCATACGCTCTCTGCGCACCTTGGATTGAATGACTTCAACGCCGCATTTTTCGCAGATAACGCCCCTGTGTTTCATGCGCTTATATTTACCACAGTTACACTCATAGTCTTTGGTGGGGCCAAAAATCTTTGCGCAGAAAAGCCCGTCACGTTCCGGTTTAAAGGTTCGATAATTAATGGTTTCCGGTTTTTTAATCTCTCCGTGAGACCATTTTCGAATCTGTTCCGGCGATGCCAGTGCAATGCGAATGGCTGAATATCGTTTAGGGTTCGTGGGTTTTGCAAAGAAATCATAAAGCGTATCCATGGCTATTCCCTATGTGTTTGATTTATAGTTAGATGTTAAAACGTCGACGGTGAGGTATAAATTAAAACTGCTGATGATCTGATTTCATTTTCTTGGTGTCAGTGTTCAGGTTTCAGTTCTTGCTCTGTCCAATCCTGACACCTGACACCTATATTTCCTGACAACATATTGTATGATAAAATCTGATAATGGCCTAATGACGCAAACCCGATATTGATCTAATCCGTCTCCTCCAACAACGCGATGTCGAGTCCCAACGACTGAAGTTCTTTGGTCATCACCCTGAAAGACTCCGGTATGCCGGGTTCCAGTACGTTTTGTCCTTTTACAATTTTTTCATACATTCGGGTTCGGCCGGCCATATCATCGGATTTGACGGTTAGAAATTCCTGCAGCGCATAGGCGGCACCATAGGCCTCCATGGCCCACACCTCCATTTCACCGAGCCGCTGCCCGCCGAATTGGGCTTTGCCCCCGAGAGGTTGCTGGGTAACCAGTGAGTATGGACCGATGGAGCGTGCGTGAATTTTGTCATCGACGAGATGATGCAGTTTCATCACATACATCGCACCCACCGTAATTTTTTCATCAAAAGGCTCGCCGGAGCGGCCGTCAAAAAGAACCGCCTGTCCGGAGCTGCTAAGCCCCGCCTCAACCAGAAGATCCTTGATTTCCTCCTCCTTGGCGCCGTCAAAAACAGGCGTGGCCATAAAAACACCTTCTTTATAGTAGGATGTAAAATCGTTTAGTTCCTGAACATCCATCTGGTGAATTGTCTTTTTGAGAGAAGGCTCTGAAAATATTTTCTTCATCTTATCCCGCAGCGCTTTTACTTTTTGTTCTTCCAACAATTGGTTGAGCTGGTCACCAAGCACTTTGGCCGCACGTCCCAGATGAATTTCTAAGATCTGTCCCACATTCATACGGGAAGGCACCCCCAAAGGATTTAAGACCATATCAACCGTGTCGCCATCCTCAAAATAAGGCAAGTCTTCAATCGGCAGGATTCTTGAAACAACCCCCTTATTGCCGTGGCGGCCGGCCATTTTGTCACCGACAGCCAATTTGCGTTTCATGGCCACATATATTTTGACCAATTTAATCACTCCCGGCGGCAGGTCGTCTCCTTTTTCGTAGCGGCTGACCTGCTTTTCAAAGGCCAGTCGGCAGAGTTCACATTGATCCCGGTACCGTTCAAGGATTTCGTGCACTTCCTGGGTCAGTCCGGGATCCTTTAGCACGATACCTTCAAGCTGCACGACTGGGATTTTCAGCAGTGTTTTGGCATCGATTTTAGCTCCGTTCGCAATGAGAACTGTCTTATCCTTTTTCAAGGGAGCATATACTTTCTTCCCTACCAATAGCTTTTCAAGCTGGGATCTGACGACATCCGCAACCACTGCCAGCTCATCATCGCGGTCTTTCTCCAGGGTGGCAATCTCCTCATCTTCAATGAGACGCGTCCGATCGTCTTTTTCAATCCCCCTCCGGGAGAACACCTTGGCATCGATAACGGTTCCCTGCACACCGGGCGGGACCCGCAGGGAAGTATCTTTGACATCTCCCGCTTTTTCGCCGAAGATGGCCCGCAGAAGTTTTTCCTCAGGCGAAAGCTGAGTTTCTCCCTTGGGCGTAATCTTGCCGACCAGCACATCTCCCGGAAAAACTTCAGCTCCCAACCGAATGATACCGCTTTCATCCAAATTCTTTAGTGCCTCTTCGCCAACATTGGGAATGTCTCTGGTAATTTCCTCTTTGCCGAGTTTCGTATCCCGCGCGACAACTTCAAATTCCTCGATATGCACCGATGTGTAAACTCCGTCTCTGACCAGCCTCTCACTTACCAGAATCGAATCCTCAAAATTATAACCGCCCCACGGCATAAAAGCCACGGTTACATTTTTACCTAGCGCCAACTCACCTTGGTCAGTGGCGGGTCCATCGGCGATAATTTGTCGGGCATATACCCGCTGGCCTTTTTTCACAATCGGTCGATGATTAAAGCAGGTATTTTGGTTGGAGCGGATAAATTTAGATAGATTGTAGATGGTAACATCTTTCTCATTGGGGTGATCTGAAGGATCATGTTTGAGTACAATGCGGCTGGCATCAACATCCACCACGACGGCGTCACGTTGGGCAACAACGGCCACACCGGAATCCCTTGCCACGACTTCTTCGATACCCGTGCCCACCAGAGGTGCCTGATTCATCAACAGAGGAACCGCCTGGCGCTGCATGTTGGAACCCATCAAAGCCCGGTTGGCGTCATCATTTTCCAGAAACGGTATCAGAGATGCGGATACACTGACTAGTTGATTAGGGGAGATATCCATTAACTCGATATCTTCGCGAGCAACCATCATGAACTCACCGGCGACCCTTGAAGTCACCATCGGATTTATGTATTCTCCCTTGTTGTCGAGCGGCGCGTTTGCTTGAGCTATGGGTAGCTCCTTTTCTTCAAAGGCGTCCAGAAACTTGACCTTACGAGAAACCTTGGCATTCTTAACCACACTGTATGGGGTTTCAATAAAACCGTAATCATTCACGCGCGCATAAGTGCTCAGCGACACAATCAAACCGATATTGGGCCCTTCCGGGGTTTCAATGGGACAAATCCGTCCATAGTGCGACGGATGCACATCCCGAACTTCAAAACCGGCGCGTTCCCGGGTAAGTCCTCCCGGACCCAAAGCACTCAACCGACGTTTGTGGGTGGTCTCCGACAGGGGATTGGTCTGGTCCATAAATTGAGATAATTGACTGGTTCCGAAAAATTCTTTAACGACTGCTGATACCGGTTTCGGATTCACCAGGTCATGTGGCATAAGCGCATCCACTTCCTGAAGGCTCATGCGTTCTTTAATGGCGCGTTCCATGCGAACCAGCCCGATGCGATATTGGTTTTCCAGCAACTCTCCCACCGCACGCACTCGTCGATTCCCAAGATGGTCGATGTCGTCAACAACTCCCTGGGTATCTCTGAGCTCAATGAGTGCCTTGCAGGTCAGCAGTATGTCCTCTTTGCGGAGAATATTTAGATTTATTTCGCTGCTGATGCCCAGCCGCTGGTTAATTTTCAAACGCCCGACACCGGAAAGATCATAATAGGTCGACTTGAAAAACAGATTGTCGACAAAATCCTGAGCCACTTCCGGTGTGGCCGGATTACCCGGTCTGAGCCTGCGATAAATTTCGATTAAGGCTTCTTCCTTGGTTTCTACTTTATCCATCAATAGTGTTTTGCGAATGGATTCGCCGGCGGTAAAGCCGTCAATGAAAAGCAATTCGAATTCATTGACGCCGGCTTCACTCAACTCAGTCAGAATGTCTTCGTCTACGGAATCAACCGCCTTCGCGAGGATATTCTCGTTTTGGGGATGCACGATCATGGATGCAAAGGCCCGGCCGATGATATCATTCGCATGGATGGGGATTAATTCTGCATTGGTTGTTTGTAGACGCTTAATTGCACGCTGGGAGAAGACGCGGCCTGTTTTTACCAGGACATCACCGGTTTCAGGATCTTTGACGTCTTTGGTGGCTCGCTGACCTCTTAAAAAGTCTTCATTGAACTTCTTATAATAACGCTTGTTTTTAACAATAATTTTTTCGGTCTTGTAGAAATAGGCCAGAAGATCCTCAACGCTGTATCCGAAAGCCTTGAAAAGGATTGTGGCGGGGAATTTGCGGCGGCGGTCAATGCGGATGTAAACAATGTCCTTGGGATCGATTTCCATATCGATCCAGGAACCACGCACCGGTATGATGCGCGAACTGTAAATTATTTTACCGCTGGAGTGGCTTTTGCCCTTGTCGTGGTCAAAAAATACGCCGGAGGACCGATGCAGCTGACTGACAACCACCCGCTCTGTCCCATTGATTATAAATGTGCCTTTATCTGTCATCAAAGGTATCGTACCAAAGTAGATTTCCTGTTCTTTAATGTCTCGGATGTTGGAAACACCGGTTTCAGTATCGATATCATAGACAACTAGTCTGGCCGTGATGCGAACAGGTATCTCATAGGTCATCCCTCTATGGATGCATTCTTCAATATCATGCTTTACATCCCCGAACCGGTAAGAGACGAACTCAAGGGAGGCACTCCCGGTAAAATCCTTAATCGGAAACACGGATTTAAAAACAGCCTGCAACCCAATGTCTCTTCTCTTTTCGGGTGGGACACCTCTTTGCAAAAACCGTTGAAATGATTCCCGCTGCATTCCGATGAGATCGGGGATATCGACGATATTTTTTATTTTACCAAAATTTTTCCGTATGCGCTTGTTTGCCAAAGGCCTTTCAGACATGGCATCTCCAAAATTTTCTGGTGGATGGTTAAATTTTTTAATTGAACGAATCCGTTGGTGCTGTAACGAAGGTCCATATCCAAAAACGGGTATCCTTGGATGTTATTAAACTCAAAAACCTAAGCCAACAGCACAAAGACAATTTCAGCCGGCGGTGGTCCGATACCGATGCGAGAAGTCCTGCAAGGGGCAACAGACCACTGACAACCGACCAACCATTATTTTACTTCGACCTGCGCACCCGCTTCTTCTAGTTGAGATTTAATCTTTTCTGCCTCATCTTTAGCGACGCCTTCTTTAACCGGCTTGGGCACTTCATCAACAAGTGCCTTGGCATCCTTGAGCCCGAGTCCGGTGATCGCTCTGACTTCCTTGATGACTTGGATTTTCTTATCGCCGAATGCTGTCAGGATAACATCGAATTCGGTTTGTTCTTCCTCAGCCGCGGCCCCACCGCCCGCATCTCCCGGTCCGGCGGCCATCATGGCTACCGGCGCGGCCGCGGATACACCGAATTTTTCCTCCATTTCCTTGATCAGTTCAGATAAATCAAGAACCGACATGTTTGCAATAAATTCTATAACGTCCTCTTTCGTAACATCTGCTTTCGCCATTTTTCCCTCCAAAATAAGGTTCTAATATATCCGTTGATAATCGATTGATTTTGATCTGACCCGGAATTGCCGGAATCAAGAAGCCGTTTCCTTTTGATCCCTGATCGCCGTCAGCACATTCAACAGGCTTCTGGGGATTGCAGCGATGGTTCTGACAAATGATGACGGAACCCCATTTAACACTGAAAGAAGCTGTCCGAGCAGCACTTCTCTGGTAGGCAGCTTTGCCAGGGCCTTAATCGCATCGACGTCCAATACCTTGTCCTTGAGCACGCCGCCCTTGATTTCAAGCTTTTGGTTGTCTTTTGCGAATTGAGCTAAAATCTTGGCCGGAGCGACCGGATCTTTGTAGCTGAATGCCACCGCACTGGGTCCTTTGAAATAATCCTGGATCAATGCGACCTCGGTATCTTTTGCCGCCCGCATGAGAAGCGTGTTTTTGGCTACTTGAAATTCAATATCTTCTTCTCTGAGCTTTCGTCGCAAATCATTCATCGCGGAAACATCCAGTCCCTTGTAATCGGTTACGACGACGATCGCGGATTTTGAAAATCGTTCATGCAGATCTTCGGTAATTTTTTTCTTTTCTTCCAATCTCACTTTTTAATGTCACCTCCTTCCTTTATCTGAACAAAAAACCGGAGGAAATCGATTAAAACGGATTTGCGATTGCGACCCCAATAAGGGTGGTTTCTCAACGGACAATCACATATCTGTCTCGGTAGGCCGGCAATGCCGATTATACACCGTCGTTGTCAGCCCCTAATGAAAGGTGAACCTACGGTCTTTGACAGAATGATATTGATTCGGAATCTATGCTCATAGCAGGGCCATCGAGGCTGTGCCGAGTGAATTGAGTCATCTCCTGTGATTTTTATGGCAGGCGGAATCGAACGCCGGAATATATCAACGCCAATAGGCTATTTGATTAAATCCTTGATAAGGGCAGTGTCTACTTTAACCACGGGCCCCATGGTCGTGGATATTGCAATACTTCTCAGGTAAGTTCCCTTGCTGGAAGTCGGCTTGAGTCGTAAAACGGTTTCTAAAAAAGCAACAATATTCTGGATAATTTTTTCGACCCCAAAAGAAACCTTTCCCATGGGCGCATGAACAATGCCTGCTTTTTCGACTCTGAATTCGATCTTGCCGGCCTTGAGCTCATTCACCACCCTGGCAAGATCGAAGGTAACGGTGCCGGTTTTGGCATTGGGCATAAGCCCTCTGGGTCCCAGCAATTTACCGATTTTCCCGACAGTGCCCATCATGTCGGGAGTGGCGACGGTTTTGTCAAAACCGAACCATCCATTTTTGATCTTCTCGACCAGGTCATCATTTCCCACAAATTCGGCACCGGCATCCAGTGCTTCTTTTTCTTTTTCGCCTTTCGCAAAAACGAGGACTTTGACCTCTTTGCCGGTTCCATTGGGTAATATCACACTGCCCCGCACCATCTGATCAGCGTGCCTGGGATCCACACCCAGACGTACCGCCATATCAACGCTTTCATCAAATTTAGCATAGGATGAATCCAAGGTCATCTTTACAGCTCCCTCAAAACCATCAAATTCCCCGGCACTTATTGTTTTTCGCGATTCGTTATATTTTTTACCCCGCTTCGGCATTGTTATCTTCATCTCCTTAGATCGTATTTCAGGTTATGCATTTTCAGTTACAGGTTACGAGATACGGCTTGAATCGTGACGTGCCCATCTGACAAGCAACGTGCAACACGCAATGCAACAGCGCTATCATCCAACTTCTATCCCCATACTTCTGGCCGTCCCGGCAATGATCTTGCAGGCCGCATCCAGGTCGTTCGCATTGAGATCAACCATTTTCAGCTTGGCGATCTCTTCGAGTTGCTGTCGGTTCACTTGGCCAACCCGATCCCTTTTGGGATCGCCGGCGCCTTTGGCGATTTTCGCCGCCTTTTTGAGCAAAACGGCTGCCGGAGGGGTTTTGGTGATAAATGTGAAGGATCTATCCTGATAGACCGTAATCACAACAGGAATGATCATGCCCTCCTCTTGCGCCGTCCGGGAATTAAACGCCTTGCAAAAGTCCATAATGTTAACCCCGTGTTGTCCCAACGCAGGACCGATCGGGGGAGAAGGATTGGCCTTTCCAGCTTCAACCTGCAGTTTGATTAGCGCCATTACCTTTTTTGCCATTTTAACCTATTCTCTCCTAAATCTATAATCTATAGTTTCTGAACCTGGACAAAATCCAATTCAACCGGTGTCGATCGGCCGAAGATGCTCACCAGCACCTTGATTTTACCCTTTTCATGATTGACATCTTCCACCGTCCCGTTGAAATTCGTAAAAGGTCCATCGATGACACGAATTTCATCGCCGGATTCAAAAAAATACTTCGGCTGGGGTTTCAGCTTACCGGCCTTCATCCGGTTCAGAATACGGTCGGCTTCTTCATCGGAAATGGGTGCCGGTTTGTTACGCCCACCCAAAAAACCCGTTACCTTGGCTGTATCATTAACCACATGCCAGGTTCCATCATCAAGTTCCATTTGGACTAAAATGTAACCCGGATAAAATTTTCGGGACGATGTTTTGCGTTTTCCCTTGACCAGTTCGACAATCTCTTCCGTGGGCACAAGTACTTCGCCGAATTTTTCATGATGAGGGGAAGATGCGATGCGTTCTTCCAGGGCGACTTTTACTTTATTTTCGAAGCCCGAATACACATGGACGATGTACCATTTAAGCGCCACTGTTTTCTCTCCTCATATCAGCGACCACCAGCAGAGCCGGAGGTATGGGGTAGGCCCCTCGATGGGGCCGTAGCGCCATGCTCTGCAGGTGATCGCTGATTTGTAAAAAGAATTTTGGCTTCATGTTATGTTTCTTCTGATGGCGTGTGCCATCAAAGCTTTTGATGAGTTTATTCTGAGCACGCTTTCATCTGATTTGACGGTTTTGATAATGAGTTTTGTTGTTTGCATATCTGGGCGAATCGAAAAAATAAGCCAAAAATTCTTTTGATTAACTCCCTTCATAAGCCACCGGCATTGTTCAACTTTAGACAAATTAGCCTCGATCACTCGGCAACAGTAGAGCCTTCTTACTTCTCACCGTCAGAGACGGTGGCTTATGAAGAGAGTTATTGAAGTACGATTCGGATCAAACTGGATAGACCCAAATCAACCGCACCAAGAAATACCGATATGATCATCACCAAGGCAATGACAACCACAGTAGAACCGATGGTTTGTTTGCGTGAGGGCCAAGTAACTTTTTTTAATTCAACTTTAACTTCCCTTAAAAACTGGGCGGTTTTGCCAAAGATATTATCCTTGTGTTTTAACGCCACCGTACCCGTAGCCGCCGTTTGCTTCTTTGCGGGTAGCGCCAGCTTTTTCATTATGCCTTGGGAGGCAGTTTCACCCGGAGCAGCTTTTTTTGCCTCGGCGCCCATGGTTTGCTTTACGCCGGTGGTCGATTTTTTCTTTTTCGTAGCTGATGTTTTTTTTCGCTGTATCCGTCCCATTATGCTCCTAAGAAAATAAAAACTCAAAGATTATAAAAAAGCGAAGTAATCCTTTTTTTCACCGAATCTTCAACCTCTGAGCTTCACTCAAAAGAGGGTGGCAGGCCAGGAGGGATTCGAACCCCCAACACCCGGATTTGGAGTCCGATGCTCTACCGTTAGAGCTACTGGCCTGCATATTCCAATCTACTTGGTTTCTTTGTGCGGCGTGTGTTTGCGACAAAATCTGCAATATTTACTAAACTCCAGCTTATCCGGTGTTGTCCGCTTATTTTTTGTCGTCGTATAATTTCTGCGTTTGCATTCAGTACACGCGAGGGTAACAATAATTCTCACCTGAAGAACTCCTTAAGTATTTATTCGATAATATCACTGACGACGCCGGCACCCACCGTGCGCCCACCTTCGCGTACCGCAAATCGAACCTCTTTCTCCATGGCGATCGGCGTTATCAGCTGCGCTTCGATCGTTACATTGTCGCCGGGCATCACCATCT
>JARFPZ010000448.1 GCA_029288035.1 Desulfosarcina sp. | reverse complement strand
TATCGGGTTTCGCCGTCGTCCAGTTTAACCAGAACCTGGTCTTTGGTAACAGCGTCGCCGTCTTCGAAATAAATATCGACGACGCGTTCTTCCAGGGTGGGGGTGATGACCACCGACTCGTTTGCCTTGGCCGTGCCGAGTGCTTCCAAAGTTTCTGTGAACGGTTCGATTGTTGCCTTGGCGACGACCACGGGAATCGGGGGCTTTGAGGGTGTTCGTGCCAGGGCGTATCCGGAACTTTTTCCCCCGTCGTTTCTCAGCTGCGGAAACAGTAACAGCCCTGCGGAAAATAAGACTGTCAGAATAATCAGTGTGATTACAATATTTCTTTTTCGCATGGTCTCCCTTCAAAAGCTACTTTGCTCTTTGCGTTGATTTCTAAAGTTTTTTGAACGTATTTTTAAAATAACCGATATCAGTGAAAGTTAAGCTAAACCGTTATTGAGTGTTGGCGATCAGCCTTACGTGAAAAGTTTATGTCTATTAACATAATTCATTTTTGAAATGACAAAATGGGAAAACTATAATGTCATTGTGATAGGTAAAAACTATCGGGTTTAATTAGCCAAAATTTTATTTGACATCAAAAACCTGGTCTTCTGGCTTAATATTTCTTAATCCTCGAAAATCGAATCCATCCCGGTAGTTGACTAAAAGTTGGAGATTGGTTATCGATTTTCAGATAGGCGTTAAATTACGTACGTAAATACGATCACGCATTATCATTGACGATCGACATACTAAATGGTAACCGATTGCAATTCAGTCATGTACACCATTTTATGCCAGCTGGTTAAACCAAATTGAAGGAGGAATCCTGCAGAATGCCCAGCCAAAACCGACTTGTCTTCATCGTTTTAATTTCTCTTATGATCGCTGCCGTTTTTACTTACTTCAATCATTTCGCCGATCGCGGTCGCCGTATCGTCAGCCAGCCGCGTGAAATCTTGCCTCGAGGCGATCTGGCAGATTTCGAAAAGTCCACCATCACCATTTTCAACAGCGCTGCGCCTTCGGTCGTGTACATATTTACCGAAAATGCCCAATCCGGATTTTTCGGCCGACGTGAGGTGCAGCAGGGAGCCGGTTCCGGATTTTTATGGGATAATTACGGTCATGTCGTGACAAATTTTCATGTCATCCAAGGTTCACAAAGTATCCAGGTGCGCCTCGATTCAGGCGAAGCCATCCGCGCCACATATGTCGGCGGTTCCCCGGATCATGATTTAGCGATCATACGGCTGCGGAGCACGCCGCGAAGCATACGACCGATTCCGGTGGGCAGATCTAACGACCTGGCAGTCGGCCAGGCGGTATTTGCCATCGGCAATCCGTTCGGGTTGGCCCGCACACTGACAACCGGCGTCATCAGTGCCTTGGATCGAAGGCTGCCGACCGCCGGCGGTCGCGAAGTAATGGGGGTGATTCAAACCGATGCGGCCATAAATCCAGGCAATTCGGGCGGTCCCCTGATCGATTCGGCCGGCCGTTTAATCGGTGTAAACACCGCCATCATTTCAGGGTCCGGTAGTTCAGCCGGTATCGGCTTTGCAGTACCGGTTGATGTCGTCAATCAGGTCGTCCCCAAATTAATCACCAATGGCAAGGTACCCCGACCGGGCATCGGGATCATTGTTCTGGATGAAGAGATCGCTGCCAGTTTGGGTGTACTGGGGGTTGTCATCGACCGTGTCGTACCGGACTCCGAGGCAGATCGGGTCGGATTGGAGGGGATAGATTACCGCAATCGGCTTATCGGTGATATTATTGTGGCCGTCGATGATCAGGAAGTAAGAAATATCGATGAATTTATTCGGATTTTAGAAAATTATGCAATCGGTCAATCGGTCATGCTTGATGTCCGGAGAGGCGACCAGATTCGCACGGTGGAAGTCAAAATTATGGATATCTCGTAAATTATGTTAAATCTATTCGTGTCCTTTTTAATCATTACAATTATTCTCGCCATTTTAACGCTACTGCCGATTTGGCGTTTCGAAGCCTGGTGGGTGCGTTCGCTGGATTTTCCGCGGCTGCAACTACTCGTGGTCTCGTTGTTCTTGCTTTTAATGGAAGCGGTATTGCTGGATTTATCGCAGTACACAACATGGGGTCTTCTAATTGTCGTTTTCTTTTGTGTCGTCTACCATGCATGGTGGATTATACCTTACACTCGCGTGTTTCCGATAGAAGTGAAGTCCGCTAAAAGAGCGGATAACCAACGGATGATCCGGATCATGACTGCCAATGTCTTGACCCCGAATCGTAATGCAGAGGCCCTAATTGAGCTCGTGCGCAAGAATGTGCCGGACCTTATTGTCACCCTGGAGTCTGACGGATGGTGGCAGGTAAAATTGGATACACTGGAGTCTGACTATTCCTATACCATCAAATGCCCGCTTGATAATTTGTATGGGATGCACGTGTACTCCAGATTTCCGCTCACGGAAAGTAAAGTTGATTACCTGGTAGCGCCCGACATACCCTCAATACACACTTTGTTGACGCTGCCGTCGGGAGACAAGATCCGCCATCATTTCCTGCATCCGGCACCGCCAAGCCCAACGGAAAATGACGAATCCTCGGAGCGCGATGCGGAACTGATCATCGTTGCCAAAAGTGTCGCCGAAACCGACACGCCGGTCATCGTTACTGGGGACCTGAATGATGTGGCCTGGTCTGAGACAACCCGATTGTTCAGGAAAATTAGTGGATTGCTCGACCCCCGTATAGGTCGCGGCATGTTTAACACATTTCATGCCGACTATTGGTTTATGCGTTGGCCGCTCGATCACTTGTTTCACAGCGACCATTTCACCTTGTCCAAAATTTCTAGGCTAGCGGGTTTCGGTTCAGACCATTTTGCCCTCTTCACCGAACTGGTGTTAGAAACCGGCAACAACGTCCAACAGAGCGGTCTCAAAACCAGTGAAGATGACCTGACCTGGGCAAAAGACAAGGTCGATGACCAAAATGTAAGCAAATATGATGTGCCCCGGCCGGGGACGTCCTGAAAGAAAAGCAGACGAAAACGCTTACGAGTGGAGCCGTTGGCCCAAAAAACGGCCAGTATGATAAGTAAAACGGTTTAAGAAGCTTCGGCTTCGGTTGGGCCCGCCTGAGAACGGATATGGACGTCCCTCTGGGGAAAGGGAATCTCGATGCCGGCTTTGGCAAGCTCTTCAAATATGACAAAATAAAGATTGCTTCGAACCCGGCGCCGCGGCGTCTTGCGGACGTCAATCCAGACCAGCAATTCAAAATTGATGGAGTTGTCGGCATATTCCACAAAACGCACCGCCGGTCGATGGGTTTTTTCCACCTCCGGTTCATTCTCCGCAGCCGTCAGCAGGATTTTTTCAACTTGGCGCGGATCTGCACTGTATGAAACACCGACCGACAGGTCTATGCGGATCAACGCTGACGACAACGTATAGTTCACCATGGTGTTGGAAATCATATTGGAATTGGGTACCAGGTATTCAATATTGTCGCGGGTTTGCACTTTGGTGGCCCGCAGGTAGATATCCGTCACTTTTCCCATCATGCCTTCGACCTCGATCCAGTCACCTTTACGGATTTTTCCTCCAAAAATAATGGTAAAACCGCTGATTACATTGGCGGCCATGTCCTGAAGGCCAAGGCCGATACCGATGCCGATGGCGCCGGCGAACACCAATAGGAATTGGAGGTTGAGCCCCAGAATGTTCAGCGTAATTAAAAATCCGATCCCGAGAGTGGTATATTTAAATACGGTGTTGAGGGCATACCCGAGACCGGGATCGATGCCAAATGAGGGGTAAAGCTTGTAATCAAAATAAGCCTGGGCCAGGCGGGAAACATAAACAATGGTCAGCAGAATCAGGATTGCCTTTACGATGAGCCAAAAAGTGACCGTGGTATCGCCGAGTTGAAAAATCGGAAAAGACATAATGCGTTGCAGGGGATTTAATAACCCGAGCATATTAAGGACAATAATCAGGGATGCCAAAACAGTGGCGTATTTGAGAATCGACCGTAAGGCGCCGACAAATATCCGGGCGTCTTCTTCGGTGAGATCAAGTCTATGATACCAGGTGTCCAGATAGCGCTTCAGGCTGTGAAAGAGCAACATAATGACAATAAAGGCAGCGCCGGTAAACCAGATTTTAATCAAGACCAGCCGGCCCAAAGCCTTATAGCCAAAGCACCATAACAAAGCGGCCAGAAACGACACGAGCAGCAGGGGAAAGTAATACCGTTCCAGAAACTTGCGAAACCACATGTAGCTTTGAATCGGTATTTCCGGCAACAGCGACATAAATGCCTTCTTGTTAAAATGGAGTATCAACAGCACGACCGTGATAGAAATCGATATCGCAAACCGTAAAAGTGCCAGGAAATCTTCGCGGATCTCAAATACTTCCGCCGTCCAATATGCCGCTATACCGAAAATCGCATACAGCAATGCCAACCGTGCCCAGCGATAAATTGCCTTTCCATACTGGGCAGTTACCTTGAAAAGATCTTGGGTAAGCGATTCTTTCAGGATCCGCAACAAAAGCGCCCCGGCAGCCCAGAATCCGAGCAGACGCCCGATGAGTTGAAACCAGGCCTCCGAATAGTCTATCAGGGCGTTGATAAGCGCAAATGCCGCCAGCAACAATAGCGGGATCAAGGCCGAAACCACCACCTTGATACCGGACATAACGAAAGGATAGGTGCCTTCCGGAATATACGCAGACAGCGGTTCGACCTTACGTTCCACCCAGCCCATCACCCGTCTCTGACCCAGCAGGCTGTAAAAAACAACGGCAATAAACACTACGACGAGGATAGATCCAATGACGCCCAGCACTTTACTCTGCTCGATCACAAAGCGGGTAAAGACCGCGATTTTTCCCGGCATTGAAACGGCCAGATCGTACAAATAGGTGATGGTATTCAAATCCCAGCCAAGAGGGATACGGTCAAAAAGCGAACGCGCTTTCTGTTGAAACTCCTCCTTGACCTTGGTGGCCTCCCGGATCATTACATCGTCCATTTTGTCGGATATGGCGATGGAAGGTTCAGTCTTTTCGGCAGCAGCGTCTGTTTTTTCCTGGGCACCGGAATATGGGACAGCCGTTAAAAATCCGGTAAACAATAAAATCAAAATGATTCTCATGGTTTTCATCATCTAATGCACTTTTTGTCGTCTGCAACGCTGCGCACGGTTCTAATGGCACAGAGCATTTTGAACGCTGGAAAGGATATTTTTGGGACAACTTCTCAAATAATTTTCTAATTTCTTACAATATCAACTAAAATCCCTTTGCGCAAGCAACCCCTATTACCGTGTTAGGGCCAACGCAATTGGAAATGGGAGGGTCGGGGCGGAAAAAATTTTCATCCATCAGATATTTTGATCCCCATTTACATGTCAAATGCGTTCACCCTGATTATCGCGTTTGATTAGACAATATTGGCCAATTCATCACGCCGTAAGGTAAATTCTATCTGCCATATAAGCGGTGTCTCTGGCCAAAAAACGGCCAGTCTGATCGAGAGATTAACTTTTATAATTTCGTTTCAGATGTTTGGCCGCCTTTTTAATGCTTTTAAGAACGCGGAAGGCACCGGGCCGGACACAGATAAGCCGTTGCGGCCGCGTCTTGTGCACCCATCTTGTGATTTCCGCCTCGAAGCTGCCGCGATTATTGGGGTCATCGAGCTTTGCATAGCAAACATTGTAGCCGCGGTCTTTCAGCTCGTCGGCGAAATGGCGCATCGCCGAAAAGAAAAAAACGAGACGAATTTTATGCCGGGGAATATAGGTTGCTTCTTCCTTGACTTCCATCATCAAGACGGCGTCCTCGGCAGTGCCAAAACCATCAAATGCCGTAGAACCCGCGGCGAGTTGGTCACCGAATACCAGAATCAGATTCCGGGCTTTTTTTTCGTATCCTCTACCCATTGGCGTTCCAGCCTTTCAGGACTGCGAGATTCATTTGAGGTGTTAGTAGAAACCGAACATTTCGGGCTGCAGTTTGACATCACCGCCGGCCGGGCATATTTTTACGTTATTATCTAAATCTTAAAAGAAAATTAATGCGAAGTTTGAATAGTATTTAATATCAAAAGATTGCGATAATCTGGATAGTAAAGAAAAATACTTAATTCATTAATTTTCACCCTTCGTGCAAAATCCAGGTTAAAACAAAAGCGATGCGACCATCGAGGCAGGCATCTCAAACCAGAAACAACACATTGCCCATAAAATAAGGCAAACAAATGGTCTACGATACAAAGACTGTAGCACAGGCATGGTCGTTGCTTGATGAGGCCACCGTTAGATATCAAGGTGCGAACGTAGGTACCATTGCGGCGTTGGCGACTGGTACCGATGCCGCCAATTATGATCAGATATTCACAAGAGACTTTTTTGTCAGCGGACTTGCATTCCTTTTAGCTGGTAAATACGAAATTGTAAAAAATTTTCTTCGTGTCACCTCCGATCTTCAACAAACTGAAAATTCAAAAAATTGTTTCCAAGCCCCCCGGGGCGTGATGCCGGCAAGCTTTAAGGTCATTAAAAAAAACAACAAGGAGAGCCTGGTTGCTGATTTTGGCGAAAAAGCAATTGGAAGAGTTACGCCTGTGGATTCGAGTCTTTGGTGGTTGTTGCTGATGCGAATGTACATCAAAGCCTCCGGGGACAAGGCGATTGCAGCAGAAGATAAGACTTGCAGCAGCATCAAGCGAATCCTGGATCACTACCTGATTGGTCACTTCGAACTTATACCCACTCTCCTCGTTCCCGATGGTGCCTTCATGATCGATCGCAGAATGGGCATGTACGGGCATCCTTTGGATATCGAAGTTCTTTTCGATGCAGCCCTTCGCTCGTCACGCGAAATTTTAGGAATCGATGCTTCGGAAGATGATAAGAAATATATTGAACGCATCGACGACCGGATCGGACATTTAACGGACCACATAAGAGCAGATTACTGGATCGACCCCATACGGCTTAACAGCATTTACCGCTACGAAACCGAACAGTTCGGCGATAAAATTGCCAACAAATACAACATCTATGTGTCTTCTATTCCAAGCTGGGTATACCAGTGGGTGCCGGAAAATTCCGGCTATTTTTTGGGGAACATTGGCCCCGGCAGAATGGACTTCCGCTTCCTGACCGTGGGGAATCTACTGGCAGTGCTCACCTCGCTTGCCGAAAAGTCACAACAGGAAAAGATACTACGTCTGCTTGAAGTCAACTGGGAGGTGCTGGTGGGCAGCATGCCAATCAAATTGTGTTATCCAGCCCTTGAGGGGAAAGCATGGCACCTGCTGACTGGAGCCGACGGTAAAAACACTTCTTGGTCTTATCACAATGGAGGGAATTGGCCGACATTGCTCTGGCTTTTAATCGCTGCAGCTATGAAAATGAACAACAAGGCAATGGCGATAAAGGCAATCGAAACTGCCGCCAAAAGACTGTCAGCAGACGATTGGCCTGAATATTATGACGGTCAGTTCGGCAATCTTATCGGAAAAGAAGCAAGAAAAAAACAAGTTTGGACCGCAGCAGGTTTCATTGTCGCTCACTCCATTCTAAAAAATCCTGATAAAATTAAATTGTTAACTTTTGACGATTGACTCATCTCATCCCATTTTTACCGACAGGGTTTTGGATACAATTGATGCGGGCATCAAAATCCTCGAGAACGATTATAACCCCATTGACGGCCTATGCCTTTGAACATGGTCTGGTGACGAAGAGGGGGTGAATGCTTCTACCACTAAGGGGTGATTACGGCCAGGTCGAAGATCCCTATTCTTTAAGCAGACAATCACTACACAGAATCCAGCCCATTTACTGAATCAACTCCTCTTCTTTTTGTGCTGGACAATAGGCTTTTGAATGATTATCTCTTTTTGATTGATGCTATCCAAACGGACTTTGGTTAAACTCCAGATAAGTAAGGGAGGACAAGATGGGATTTGAAGTCGGTGGCATTTTCGGTTTGATTATTCTTGTCGCTGATATCTGGGCGATCGTAAGTACATTTCAGAGCCGGGTAACTACCGGGAAGAAAGTTTTTTGGATTGTTCTGGTTCTAATACTACCTGTCATTGGCTTTTTTGTGTGGCTGTTAGCTGGCCCAAAATCAGGCAAGGCTGCTTGAGCAAAAAATCTGTGAACATTCTTTTTTCGATGGTGCTTGAATGAATCGAAATAAAATTTTACTACACTCCATAATCATCATTTCAGTTCCAACTGACTTTTTAAACAATTATAGAAAATTGTATCAATGAATCTGCTGCAAAGTGATTGGCAAATGGTTTTGAGCCATGCAACCCATCTGATTTTCGCCTACATATTGGCATTGCCTATTGGATGGGCTCGTGAACATAGCAAACGGTAATTCGGCCTGCGTACGTTTCCTCTGGTTGCCGTTGTAACCTGCGGATTCATGCTTGTGGGCATGTCGGTTATCGAGAGTACAGATGGGGAGGCGCGTGTCATCCAAGGCATAATAACCGGCATTGGCTTCATTGGCGGCGGAGCCATATTAAAGCAGATTCCAGAATTGAATACCAAAAACAAATACAAGCGCTGAAAAGCAAACGTGATGACATCGAAAAGAAAGTTTCCGAAATCAGCCGTGCCGGGGAGGATGCCTGGGAAGATCTCAAAGCCGGTGCTGACCTTGCATGGGAAGCGATGAGCGAAGCGATCAAATCAGCCACATCAAGGTTTAAGTAATCCACTCAACACTCAAAAAGAAAAATATAGCGCGTGTACAAGGATAGACGGTTTGACTCCCAACTTGAATCAAATCAATCCATTGGCTGTCGCATAAAATAGTTCTGGCAACACACACGTTACTACAAAGGGGCTAATATGGATCTGTTACGAATAATCATTGCGATTCTTCTTCCGCCGCTTGGTGTTTTTTTGCAAGTAGGATTTGGTGGTCAATTTTGGTTAAATATTTTATTGACGCTGCTCGGTTACATACCTGGTATTGTGCATGCTGTGTGGATCATCGCAAAAAAATAGTAAGGAAGAACAACCCAAATCATTGTGATTTACTGCGGCCAATCGGCTAAGCGATCCAATGAGGCATGCCTATTGACAGGTACAATGACCGTCCGGTAAAAGGAGATCGATGAGAATAAAAATCCTGAATTTTTGGTATCACCTCCATGGAAGCTTCTGGTTTGTGCCCGCCCTTATGACTGTTGCAGCGATTTTTCTCTCCCAAATTATTCCCGAAATCGATAAACACTTTCTTTATAGAGATGATACTCAACAGTGGTGGGTCTACAGTGGCGGGCCTGACGGTGCGCGGACCGTTCTTTCCGTAATTGCCGCCTCCATGATTTCCGTTGCCGGCGTTGTTTTCTCGATCACCATTGTGGTTCTATCCCTTGCTTCCTCTCAGTTCGGACCGCGTCTGATTAAAAATTTCATGAATGTCAGAGCTAACCAGATGGTGTTGGGCACTTTTGTGGCGACCTTCACCTATGGCATTCTCGTGCTTCGCACCGTCAATGCGAGCGTGGAAGCGAGGTTCGTACCGGGCCTTTCCGTTACGATTGCCATCGTGATGTCGCTCTTCGGCTTGGGGGTTCTGATATACTTTATCCATACCGTTTCAGAGTCGATCCAGGCCCAAAACATCATTGCGAGAGTTCGCCGTGATTTAGAAAATGCGGTGGACCGTATTTTCCCGGAAAAGCTTGGCCAAGGGTCGGATCTATCCCACGGACCCATCAAGCGAGATTATGATATCCCAACGACCTGCGACAGTGAAGTCTGTCAGGTCAAGGCCGAGTGCAGTGGGTATCTCCAAGCCGTAGATAACGAGGCCTTGATGCGGATCGCTGTCAAAGAAGATCTCCTCATCCATCTTGGACACCGTCCGGGAAACTTTATTACCCGGCACGGTGTCCTGGTGACGGTTTGGCCAGGAGACCGGGTCGATGAGAAACTTTCAAAAAAAATCAATGCCATCATCATTATGGGAGCGGAACGGACATTGGAACAGGACGTGGAATTTGCCATCAGCCAGTTGGTCGAAATCGCCGTTCGCGCACTCTCACCGGGCATCAACGATCCGATCACGGCCATCACCTGCATCGACTGGTTGGGCGACATTCTTTGCCAGCTGGCCAGCCGTAAGATGCCCTCCTCCCACCGGTACGACCAGCACAACAGTTTGAGGGTCATCTGCAAGCCATTTACGTTTGAAGGGATGGTGGATGCGGCGTTTAATATGATTCGGCAGAATTCCCGGTCCGTTGCAGCGGTGTCGATTCATCTGCTGGAAACCATCGCCATCGTCGCAGCTCAGACCCCTACAAAAAAAGACCGTGCGGCACTCTTGCGACATGCTTCTCTGGTGGCCCATGGGTGCAAAGAGAGTTTTTCAGCGGATGACGATCGCAAGGATCTTGAAAAGCGATACGAAGCGGTCGTCAAGACCTGCAATGGGGAACCTGCAAGTATCGCCTTGAACCCGGAAACATATTCATGATGGCTTCGAAAAAAAAGCTTGACTTCAAAGTGCTGCGGGTCGGGAGGCTGAAACGTGGATATATCATCGGATTGATAATTGGAAGCTAAAATCAAGGAGGATTTGACTGACCCAAGCGAATCCAGCTTGCTCATCGAAGCATTGGGCTCAGGTTCGAAATCAGCCGTTGTTGGGTTTCGCATTTGGCACTAGCACCAGAAAAATGTAGGTTGGGTTGAGTGCAACGAAACCCAACAATGCATATGCTCAATCCAACCTACAAAATGCAACGTGGTATAGGATAGAACCAGCACCAACTTTTGAAATGTTTCATGTGAGCGTCGCCGCTGGCCGCGAGCGTCCAGTCTGATCAGAAAAGAAATTTGAAAAATAAAATATCGAATAACGAATAAGTGATAGCCAAATATAATCTACAGGGAGGTCTTGAATATGGACGCATACGATGTCGTTATCGTCGGTTCCGGAACCAGCGGTCAAACAGCCGCATTCCATTTAAATGAAAAAGGGTTGAGGGTGGCGGTTGTTGAAAAATCTGATCGTCCCGGTGGCACATGCGCCCTGGCCGGATGTCAGCCCAAGAAATGGTTTTACGAAGCCGCTGAGGCGATTGCCAAATCCCGCCACCTGGAGGGCAAGGGGATTGTTGCTGCCCCTGATGGCAACTGGCGCCAGGTGCTTGAACAAAAACGGCAGTTCACCGCCAGCATTCCGGAGGGGACGATTCAAAACCTTCAAAAGGCCGGAATTGACCTGGTGGCAGGAACAGCCCAATTTTTAGATGACAGAACGCTGTCGGTAAATGGGAAGCGGATTCAGGCCAAATTTTTCATCTTGGCAACGGGTGCGAAACCAATGGAACTGCCCATAAAAGGAATCGAGCATGTCATCACCAGCGATGAATTCCTGGAGTTAACGGAACTTCCACCTTCCATTCTTTTTATCGGAGGCGGATTCATCTCTTTTGAATTTGCCCATTTTGCCGCACGACTTGGCGCCGCCAACCAACGTTCGGTAATTCTGGAAGCTGCTGACAGTCCGCTGGGGACCTTTGACAGTGAAATGGTTGAATTGCTGGTGGCGGCGTCTAAAGCTGAAGGCATCGATGTCAGGAACAGCGTTGAGATCGAAGCGATTGAAAAGCATGCCGATGGATTTTCAGTTCGAACCGCAAATAGTGGCAGCTTTGAGACGAACCTTGTGGTTCATGGGGCCGGGCGGGTACCTGGTTTGGATACCCTTCAGCTGGACGCTGCAGGGGTTGAGTCCTCAAAACGCGGCATTACCGTCGATCAGACCCTGCGGACTTCCAACCGATGCGTCTTCGCTGTTGGCGATTGTGCGGCAACCATCCAGCTTGCCCGGGTCGCTGATCAAGAAGCCCATGTGGCGGCCAATAATATTTTGGCAGAGCTTGATCTGGGCCGCAAAGCAACGATGGATTACCGTGCCGTACCGGCGGTTCTTTTTACTTATCCCCAGTTTGCCATGGTAGGGAAAACCGAAGCGGATTTAAAACAAAACAAGCAAACGTATCGAAAAAGCTTCGCTAAGAATCTCAGTTGGCCGACCTACCGACGAGTGGGGTTAAAGGATGCCGCCTTTAAAATTCTGATCGATGCCAACGATCAAATTCTCGGGGCCCACATACTATCCGATCACGCCGCCGGTATGATCAACACCATCAAACAGGCCATGTTAAATGAAACGCCGGTCGACGAGTTATATCTGCAAACTATCGTCAGCCCTTATCCCACCAGGGAAAGTGATATGAGTTACATGCTGAAGCCCTTGCTGCCTCACAAGTAGGTTTCCCGGGTCAATTCGCTTTTCAGCCGGTCAGCCTTTTTGCGGATGTTATCCCGATCCGCATCGCTCTTGCGATCCAAGTTGCGGAACTGCAACCCCATTCGTGGATTTTTTTTCAACCGGTTGTGGTTTCTGGAAAGGAAGTCCCAGTAGAGGGTGGTAAACGGACAGGCGTTTTCTTTGATGGACTCCTTAGGATCGAAAATGCAATCGGAGCAATAGTCGCTCATCTTGTTGATATAGCTGCCCGAGGCGGCGTACGGCTTGGTGCCGATGATCCCACCATCGCCGTATTGACTCATTCCCAGCACATTGGGAAGGGAAACCCAGTCGATCGCGTCCGCGTACATGGAAAGATGCCATCGATGCACGTCATAGGGTCGGACACCCAGCAGCAGTGCAAAAAGCCCCATCACCATCAGACGCTGAATGTGATGGGCGTAGGCGGTGTCAATCAATTGTCGAATACAAATACGGATACAATTCATTTCCGTTTCCGCGGTCCACATAAAGGCCGGCATCGGCAGATCGGCCTGCAACGCATTCATTTCTGCGTATTCGGGGATTTTAAACCAGTACACGCCCCGCACAAATTCCCGCCATCCCAGTATCTGTCTGACGAAACCTTCCACGGAATTGATCGGGGCCTTTTTGTCGCGGTAGGCTCGAATCGCATCGTCAATCACCTTGCGGGGGTCGAGCAGATGTAGATTGAGAACACAGGACAGCCGGGAATGGTATAGATAAGGGAAATCCGACACCATCGCATCCTGATAGGTGCCGAAATGTTCCAGTCGATATTTCACGAAATCCCGCAAGGCGGTAAGCGCTTGTTCGTGGGTGACGGGATAATCGAAATTTTCCAACCGTCCCGGGCTGTCGGAAAATTCTCGTTCGACAAGTTTTATCACCTTTTGGGTCGTCTGATCCGGCTGAAAGGAGCGAGGCGGCTTGATTTTTGGCGGTCCCTTCTTTCCGAAAACGCCTCGATTGTCCTTGTCGAAATTCCAGTTACCGCCGACAGGATCCTTACCCTTCATCAGGATATCATGATCCCGTCGCATTTTGCGGTAGAAGGTTTCCAGCAGAAGGGATTTGCGGCCCTCGGCAAAGGATTTGAAGTCGTTAACAGTCGACATAAAATGGGTATCCGGCCTCACATCAAGCTCGCAATTCAGGCTTTTGGCCGCCGCTTGAACGCTCTCAAGAACGCGAAAGTCACCGGGACGCACACAGATAAGCCGCTGTGGCCGCGTCTTATTTGTCCATCGTGTAATTTCGGCCTCGAAGCTGCCGCGATTGTTGGGATCATCGAACGCTACGTAGTGGACAACGTAACCACGATCAGTCAGTTCACCCGCAAAATGGCGCATTGCAGAAAAGAAAAAAGCGAGGCGAATTTTGTGCTGGGGAATATAGGTTGCTTCTTCCTTGACTTCCATCATCAACACGGCGTCCGCGGCAGTGTCAAAGCCATCAAAGGCCGCAGAACCAGCGTCAAGTTGATCACCGAATACCAGAACCAGATTACGGACTTTTTTTTCATATTTTTCACCCATTTTTTCACCAGCCTTTCAGAACTGCGAAATTCAAACAAGATGATAACGGAAGCTGAACGTTTTTACAGGAAATTTGACAATAGCACCGGCGGGGCATTTACTCAATCTCATTGGTTTAATTTCAAGATGAAACAGAATTTATTAAAAATAAATGGAACGATAACTTGGTAAAATCGACGACCTTTATTTTGGTTATTTAACCGAAATAAATGATTAAATTCAGAAAGATTCGCCCAAATTCAGTTTTATTGACGGGATTTCTGAAATTTCTGTTACATCCGATTTTACGACACATCAGTAGTTTTGAATTTATTCTGGACGAAATTCCTCAATAATTTTTCCCCGCTCAATGAAATTGGCGATGTCATCGAACGAATTTTTATAGACGGATATTGCCGTTTGCAGTTTATCGACAATCAGGTCATCTGTGCCCAGTTTCTCCTCTGCTTTCGATAATAAACTCTCGCCTGCTTTGAAATGTTTTGATATATCCGCCAGCAATTCCTTTCGTTTCTCATGTTTTTTGCGCTCCTTGGCTATAATCGGCAATAGCCTTCGAATCGAATATTCCACCAATGCATCTCTTGGGGCATTATGCTTGCTGGAGATCGTATCTAAAAAGGACAGTGACCTACGGCTGATGACAAAGGTTTTTTGGATTCGCTCATGGCGATCGAACTTGGTGTTTTCGAGTTCGCTCGCCATGCTCTTTAAGACCTGAGCATTTTCCAATAAATGGTCAAAAATCGATTTTTGTTTGATTCCCAACTGGGCCGAAAGAATACTGATTGCATCAATACAGGCTTCCGAAAGCCGAAATGTGGCGCGCACCGATTGCCGCCCCCGGAGATCTAAAGTTGATGAATTGGACCCAGACATGCTCATATCAATTTGATTTTGTTCGGTTTTTTTCATAAATCCCTCCTTATTCCAAAGCCCGGATACTGATATTACTAAAATATAAATAATTTTTTAAGTAATGCAATATTTTTTTTTATTGTAGATCTTGACAAGCATCGATTTGTTTTTATCATAATAACAAAAATAGAATTTGTTTTACTGGGCAAATTTTGAATCATAAATGCTAATCTTCATTAACGAAAAAAACCAAGGAGGTGTTAAAATGATTTATCGCAGATTTTTTAACGTTCCTACAATGAGAGTAAGAAGCCCGTGGGATGAATTACATCGGGTGAGACAGCAACTTGAGCGTGTGTTTGATGATGCACCGCAACAAAACGTGAGTGCCGGTGTATTTCCGCTGACGAACCTAACCGAAGACAAGGACAACTACTACGTTCGCGCCGAATTACCGGGTGTCAAAGGCGATGAGCTTGATATTCAGGTAACCGGCAATAATCTTGCTATTTCCGGTGAAAGAAAGATTGCAGCGGTAGAGGAAGGCGCCCGATATCACAGACGGGAACGCGAAGCCGGCACATTTTCCAGGATGATCGGCCTCCCGGGCGAGGTCAATACCGATAAAATCGAGGCCAATCTGGAGAATGGTATCTTAACCATCGTGGTAGCAAAAGCAGATATCGC
>JARFPZ010000429.1 GCA_029288035.1 Desulfosarcina sp. | reverse complement strand
TGAGAGTGTTAAAGATTTGCCTGAGTTAATTGAAGCTGAGTTCATTTGATGATGGCATATTCTCTCATGTGGTTAAGTGTAAAAATCCGGTTCCCATGATCTATCAGCTTTTGCAGGTAAAAGCATCACATCCGGCCAACGCGTGTGTTTACATCGACGACAGACCCGAATACCTCGTTCCGGCGAAACGCCTTGGGATGCAGGTTATCGCGTTTAAAAGCGCTTCCCAGCTTGAAGCCAGGCTAAAGGAGTTGTTGTTACTGCCGGACTCATCCTAAACCATCAGGTACCTTTCGATTTAGATGCATTTGAAGCGGTTCCCAAGAGCCACGAACCGCCTGCATATGCGATTATCTTTCTCGAAACCGACCAAACTACCGTTCATTTTCACGATTACCTCGACAGTTCGGTATGGCAAACGAAAAAGGAGAAAATTAAATGACGTCGAAAGCCAGAGCGGCAATAATGACATCACCCAGTACCGATTTGGAAATCAGACAATATCCCCTGCCATCCGTCGAAAGGGGTTGTATTCTGGTAAAAATAACCTGCTGTACAATATGCGGTTCGGATGTTCACTCATGGACCGGTCGCAGATCAGCGCCAACGCCCATTATTTTGGGGCATGAAATAGTGGGCCAAATCGCAGCGTTGGGAGAAGGCGCCACCCACGATTCCGGAGATCGTCCGTTGAACATCGGCGACCGGATTACCTGGACTATTATGGATAATTGCGGCAAGTGTTACTACTGTCGCGAAAAAGGTTTGATGATGAAGTGCCGTCATCTTAAAAAATACGGTCATGACAGTTGTGAAGCCCCTCCCCATTTCATCGGCGGTTTTGCCGAATATTGTTACATTACGCCGGGAACCTGCGTCATTAAGGTACCTGATAATTTAAGCGACGAAGAGGTCGCACCTGCCAATTGTGCCTTGGCAACGGTGGTTGCCGGTTGGGAAGCCGCAGTCGTCGAACCGTTTGAAAATGTGTTGATTCAGGGAGCCGGAGCACTTGGGTTCTATGCCGCTGCCTTGGCCAGGCACTATGGATGTCGCCGCATCATCGTGAGCGACGTTTTGGATCATCGTCTGGAATTTATCAAGGCTTTTGGGGCGACCGATATTTTAAACGTCAAGGGGATGTCCGATGATGACACAATTCAGGCTGTCCGTGACTTGACGGGAGGTTTTGGTGTGGATTGCGTGCTGGAGGTGGCCGGGATCCCAAGCCTGATCCCGCCGGGGTTGAAATGCCTGAGAACCGGCGGACGTTATGTGGAAATCGGCAATTCCTCACCGGGGGCAGACTTCACCTATGACGCCTGCGATATTGTGTGGCGCAGACTGACTCTCAAAGGAGTCCACAATTATGATGCCAGGCATTTGCAAATGGGCGTTGATTTCCTGGCAATGAGCCGCGACCGTTTTCCCTTTAAAGATCTTGTCAGCCGACGGGTGAGTCTGGATAACATCAATGAGGGACTGCGAATTGCTGATTCCGGCGAAGCCGTCCGGGTGGCGGTATTGCCCGAACTCCCTTCATAAGCCACCGGCTCCGCTGGTGAGCAATGAAAAGGTTCCACCGTTGCCGCGTGATATCGACCGTTCGATCTAAACCTGATTGATGCCGGCGGCTTATGAAGGGAGTTAATCAAAAAAATTTTGGTTTATTTTTTACGTCTTGCTTCGGCTTGCAAGCAATGCGCCTGCATATTATAACAGACCGATCAGATTAAATCGTCGTTAAAACACCGTTAACCAGAGTTTTTAAGGCACCCTTTTTCGAAAAATATAGTCAATGAAGCCAAAATTTTTTTCACAAATCAGCGACCAGTGGTAGAGCAAGGCTGCGGCCCCTTCGAAGAGCCTTCCTCATACCCCCAGCTGGTGGTCGCTGATTGCTTATTGTTATTCGTTATTTGTTATAAGCATGTGTTGGTCGTCTGCTCAGGGAAATGGCTGGGAAGCTAGAAAGCTTGGAAGCCGGGAAGCGAGAATGCTTGAAAGCCAACAAAAGGCAAGATTTTGTGCATCCAAGCTTTCCAGCCTTCAAGCCTCCCGGCCTTAGGTACCATAGACAAATAACCAATAACCAATAACTAATTACTTTATAATTATGAGCGGTCTGGCCCTGGCTATAGTGATCGTCGCTGCATTCTTGCATGCCAGCTGGAATTTTTTGGCGAAAAAAAGCAAGAAGAAGATGGCCTTTATCTGGTGGTTTCTTTTGATCGCCACCCTCGCTTATCTACCGATGTTTTTGTATTACTGGCCCCGGCAGACGGTCAGCCCGGCCGGCTGGGCTTGCATCGTCGCCACCGGTATTTTACACGCACTATATTTCTGGTTCATGGGAGGGGCCTACGAAAGAGGAGATCTCTCCCTGGTATATCCGCTTTCCAGGGGTTCCGGGCCTTTGTTTGTGCCGATTCTGGCAATAATATTCTTGCAGGAACAACTCTCCTTCGCGGGAATCGTTGGAATTTCCCTGGTTATTCTCGGTATCTATTCTATTCATCTGAAGTCATTTTCGGTGGTTTCTTTTCTCGAGCCCTTTCGGGCATTGCGCGGCAGTGCGTCCGTCTGGGCCCTTTGCACCGGAGGGACGATTGCCGGGTATTCTTTGGTCGATAAAGTGGGCGTCGGCCTTGTTTATCCGCCGGTCTACATTTATCTGATGTTTGTCATATCGCTGCTGCTTCTGTCCCCGTATGTGCTGGTAACGCAACGTGCGGAGCTGAAATTGGAGTGGCTGGTTAATAAGGGGCCGGTCTTAATTGATGGATTTTTAGTTCTTTTCACTTACCTGATGATCCTTTTCGCATTTCGACTTAGCAAGGTCAGTTATGTGGTGGCCGCGCGGGAGGTCAGCATTGTCTTTTCAGCATTTTTGGGGATTGTCTGGCTGAAGGAGAAGCATGCCTCCCAGAAAATTGCCGGCGCCGCCTTGATCGCACTGGGGGTGGTGTTTATTGGGCTGAGTAATTAAAATAAAGTATAACTTTATTTTATGGAAAACATGATAATTATTATTTTGACTTATACTTGGTAGGGCAATTATAGTCAGATTAGAATATAAAATAGCTGAATCAAGCCAAACGAGTAAAGGAGGCAATGATGGACAGGAAGCCGTTGGTAGAAAGAAAGACCGCCATTTCGTACAAGACGGAAGAAAAGACCGTCATGCGCGGATATGATTTAAGCGAGCTGGCGGAAGAGGGATATTCATTTTGCGATGCACTGTTTGTGATGTATCAGAATCGAATTCCCACCGAAGAAGAAGAAAATATGCTCAAATATGAAATGGGAGTGTTCATGGAACATTCCATGTCGCCTTCAGCCGTGGGCGCCATTGGTGTGAGCGCCGGACGCCCGAATCTGCCCTGTGCGATTGCGGCGGCAGTGACAACCTTTGGTGGGGTCCACGGACCCGGTGCCGCACATGGTTACATGTTGAACAAGTACCTGGAGCGCGCCAAAAAGGAAGGAAAGACTGTGGACGAAATGGCCAAAATTCTGGTCGATGAATATATGGATGCCGGCAAACCGGTGATGGGCATGGGACAGCCCCAGCACATTGACAGCGATCCGAGAGCCGAACCGATTCACCTTAGGCAGGAAGAATTGAACCTTGAAGGTGTATACCTTGAGTTCCAGAGAGCGCTGGAGAAACATTTTCATGCCAGGAGAAAAGAGGCGGGCAGGTCCTATGTCGGCGTGAATGTGGTCGGCTCCGGCAATACGGCCTTAATGGAAATCGGGTTTTCTCCCAATGCGGGCTGGTGTCTCGGCAGTGTCTGTCGCGGATTCAGCTGCGCAGCCCATGCACTGTTCAACATGAAGAAGGGACGGGCCTGGGGAGCCTCCAGAAATGAACCCATGGTTCAGATGATCGATCTTTCCATGATCAAGTATGTCGGTCCGGAAGACAGAGTCGTGCCCAAACAGGCCGATAGACAAAAATACGCCAAGAAACAGAAAGAAGAGGGGGAATACAAAAAATGGGTAATCTAACGGAAAAGCCGGAACTCAATGAGAAAAAAGGGAAAATCGGCAACCTGGGCAGTCCCAAAAACCCGTTTGATTATAATCAACGAGAATATGGCACCGTCCCGCTGGATACCAACCGGGCGCCATTTCAATGGGTTTCCGAGGTTGCCTACAAAAACGTTCATCGGATTGTATCGCGCGGATACGACACCACTGAAGTCATGGAGGAAGGATACGGCGTCGTCGACATGCTCTTTATTGACTACCAGGCCAGGATTCCACTGATTGAAGAAGAAAAAATGCTCAACTATGTCATGATCATGGCCTTGGAGGACGGTTTGTCCATGCCGGCAGTCATGTCCCGCATGGTCGCCAAATCCAAAACCTTTTTAACCCAGGCTGCCGGTGCGTCTATTCTGGCCTTTGGTCATGCTTACGGGGCCTATTCGGCCTTCGGCAATCGGCTGGAAGACTACCTGGCCAAAGCAGACACTGAAGGATTGACCCTGGAAGAAGCGGCTGAGCTTTTGGTCAAGGAAAACATAGCGGACGAAGCGTTGGGTGTTTCCAATTTGATGCTTCAGGATCCGGCAGCCCAGCGTATGATTGCCCGGGCCGAGAAGCTCGGCGTAGCCGGAAAATATATCGATTTTACGCGGGAAATTGTGAAAGCGGCCCAAAAATTAAGTGATGAACCAATCGATCTGGATATGCTGGGTGCGACAGGGGCGACCATGCTGGATCTTGGTTTCTCGCCGGAAGCCACCTGGGCCATCCTGGCAGTCACCCGAGCCTTTGCCGCCGGGGCGCACTACATTGAGGAAGTGGAGCGAAGTGAACCCTGCCGCACCGGCCAGACCCTGACCCCCAAAGCATTTTATGACGGGCCGGAAGACCGGCCGGTGCCGCCATTGAAAGATCGCAACAAAATTGCCGAATCGGGCATTTGTCGTACGCTCGATGAGTGGGCTACGGCCAGAGAGGAACGAAAAAAAATCGTTGGCAGCGGGCATTCGATTATTGAAGAAATTGAGGATCCCAGTAAGAAGAGTGGCATAAAAAAGGTAGGGAAGCTTTAAACGATAAGAGTATTTGGAATGGATTCTTTTATTTGAAGCGCATTTGGACAGGATCAACAGGATCACTAAGATAGAGCGGCCTTCGGCCGAAGGGCATTTCGCCGCAGGCGAAAAAAATCCCATCAATCCTGTAAATCCTGTCTAAAAAAAAGAAAATCGAATCCACTCCACATGCTTTGGCGAATTAGGGATATTTTGGAGGAGGACCAACCATGGAAGTAGTAAAACCTGTCAAACGCAATGTCTTATTGAATCCCGGGCCGGCGACGACCACTGATACGGTGAAATATGCCCAGGTGGTGCCGGATATTTGCCCGCGGGAAAATGAATTTGTCGACATCATGAACGAGGTCCGCAGAGATCTCGTAAAGGTGGTGCATGCGGATCCGGAGAAATACTCGGCGATTCTATTTACCGGGTCCGGCACGATTATTCAGGATGTTCTGGTAAACTCGCTGGTACCGGAAGGCAAAAAGATCTGTGTGGTCAACAACGGGGCCTATTCCAGCCGGATGGTTGAAATTGCCGGGCATTATCAGATACCCTGCGTTAATCTAGAGTTCCCATCCACCGGGCTTCCGGATCTCAGTGTTGTGAAAGATGCTTTGGAAAGTGATAATGACATCGCGGTGGTGGCCACCACCCACCATGAGACCGGTACCGGCGTCTTAAATCCGGTGCGCGAGATCGGCCGGATGGCCCACGACAACGGTTGTATCTTTATTGCGGATACAATATCAACCTACGGTCTGCTGCCCATTGATATCGAGGAAGAAAACATGGATTTTTGCATGTCGTCAGCCCAGAAGGGACTGTGCGGTATGACCGGGGCGTCCTGGGCAGTCGGCAAGATTGACGAGATCGTTAAATCAAAAAATTATCCAACCCGCTCCTACTATTGCAACCTGTATATGCAATACGACTTTTTTGAACGGGTGGGAGAAATGCATTTCACACCGCCGGTTCAAGTTATCTATGCCCTGCGCCAGGCCATCAGGGAGTACTGGGAAGAAGGGGAGTCGGCTCGCTACGAGCGCATCACCAAATGCTGGGAAGCCGTTCACATGGGGCTGACGGAAATTGGGCTTGATCATGTCATCGACAAAGAAATTCAGGGGCATCTGGTGGTTACCGTCAAAGCGCCCGAGGACGATCGGTTCGATTTTGCAAAATTGCATGACTACTGCTATGAACGTGGATTTACCATTTATCCGGGTAAAATGTTCGGCTTGGCCACCTTTAGATTGTGCAACCTGGGCTGGATCACCGAAAAGGACATCGAGGATTTTTTTGTGGTCGCCAAGGAAGCTTTCAGGGAGATGGGTTTTTCACTACCGCTGAAGTAAATACAAAATCCGAAGCACGAAAATCGAAAAAAATTCAAATGACCAAAACAGGATCTGAGATTAGAGGGACTGCTGCTAAGTGGTTTTGTTCATTGGAACATTCGGATTTATGATTTGTTTCGGATTTCGGAATTCGATATTCGAATTTAAGCTTTGCGGCAGCATAATATTTTTGTCTCAGTCATGAAATCTTACAATTTAAATTATTCTAAACAGGGGAGATGAACAATGGAAGACAACATTCAAGAAATGTATCAACGCGCTAGAAAGGCCTTTGACGAGGTCAGATTCTGGCCCCAGGAAAAAGTCGATGAAATGGTTCAGGCCGTGGCCTGGGAACTTCTTAAAGATGATGTTCGCCATAAGCTAGGGCATATGGCGGTGGATGAATCGGGCATCGGCAATGCTGAAGACAAAGTCAATAAAATCAAAAATAAAACCCTGGGTACGCTCTATGATATGCGAAACACTAAAACCTGTGATCTGATTGAAGAAAACAAAGCTCTGGGTATTCGCAAATATGCCAAACCGATCGGGGTCATTGCCAACGTCGTGCCCTGCACCAACCCGGAATCGACGATCTGCTGCCTGGCCTTGAGTACCTTGAAGACCCGAAACGCCCAGATCGTCTCGCCGCATCCGCGCACCCAGAAGACCTCTTTTGAAACGGTTCAGCACGTACGCAAGGCACTTGAAAGAATCGGAGCCCCGGTGGACCTGGTGCAATGCATCGAGAAAACCAATCATGCCAAAACCTCCGAACTGATGGCCCATTGCGACTCTGCAGTGGCTACCGGCGGGGCGGCGCTGGTCAAGGTCGTGTATGCAGCCGGAAAGCCGGCCCAAACGGTGGGCGCCGGCAATGTGGTATCGATTGTAGATGAGACCGCCGACCTGGCTGCTGCGGCCCATAAGATCAGGCTGTCAAAAGTTGCCAATAATTCTGCGTCCTGTTCTTCTGAAAACGCCGTGGCGCTGTATGAGGGCATCTTCGATGATGCGATCGAGGCTCTGAAAGCAGAAGGCGGCTATATGTGCAGCACGGAAGAGCGTGAGAAACTGAGACAGTACATGTGGCCGGACGGAACCCATCTGAACCGTGAAATTGTAGCCCGTCCTGTAAAATTTATCGCTGAAAATGCGGGGTTGACAGTCCCTGAGGACACCCGATTTTTGATGGTCATCGGCGAAAAAATTGGCCCGGAAGACCGTTTCTCCGGTGAAAAAATTTCGCTGGTGCTCACTGTCTGGAAATGGTCCGATTTCGATGAAATGCTGGAGCGTCTGGAGAAAATTCTTCAGTTCTCCGGCGAAGGCCATTCGGCCTCGATCCATACGGAAAATGATGAGCGTCGGGTTAAACTCGCGCAGCGGATCAACGTGGGAAGGGTTGTCTGCAATATGCCCCATGCCCATGCCAACAGCGGCGGCTGGAATACGGGTCTGCCCACAACAGACACCCTGGGGTGCGGCTCCTGGGCCGGCAACATATTCAGCGGTAATGTCAACTGGCTCAACTTTATGAATATCACCATGCTGGCCATCCCCAAAGAGGAGTACATCCCCACAGTGGAAGACCTCTGCGGCAACTATCTGAAGAAGTGGGGCAAAGACTGATCCTGAAATTACATGAAATTTGATGAATATAATGCAATCCTATGATCTAAACAAAGTAGGGTGCAACTATAGCTTATGTTCAATTGACCCATTGGGTTATGCGGATAAAATCCTATTTGAATTCATCAAATTCCACCCTTCGGGCGAGCCGGAAGCTTCCATAGGCTGTGTTGCCAAGGGTTCGAAGTAAAGAGCTACGACTTCACCCTTGGAC
>JARFPZ010000160.1 GCA_029288035.1 Desulfosarcina sp. | reverse complement strand
CATTTATCTGTTTGTGACAGACCGAACCGGGCTGATCCTGGCCCACAATGACCTTGATAAGGTCGGAACAGAGGTTGATAAAGATTTGGACCCGGCAGGAATTGTGCAGAACGATCGCCTTCGCTGGCGTCAGGTGACAGGACCGGAGGGTCGCCGGGTCTTTGAAGTGTTTCGAAAATTTACCCCCATGAGACACTCCAAGGGCCGGATGCACGGCGCCATGATGATGGGTCACGGATTCCAGCCACAGCGAAACCAAAGGAGAATGTTGCCGGGGCCTTTGGACGAACCTGAGAGGGCCATATTCGTAGGCCTTGACATGAGCTCGATTATCGAAGCCCAGGATGCCGATATCCGGCATGCGGTCATCATGGGGGGGATCCTGCTGTTGGTTGGATTCGCGGGCATTATGCTCATTTTTTTGGTCCAAAGCAATCGCGCCACTAAGGCTTCCCTGACACGGATCAAGGCCTTTTCCGACAATGTCGTCGAAAACATGCCCATCGGCCTAATCGCCCTCGACGACCATCATCGCATCGCGGCTTGCAACCAAATCGCCGAAAACGTGCTGCAGCTGTCTTCACCTAATTTAATCGGACAGAAGGCCGATCAAATACTGCCGGCCCGGCTTTGGGATGTTGTGGAACGGTTGGCTGAACGGGGTCAAATCATCGAGGAAGAAATCGACTGCACCATCGCAGATGGCAGCAGCGTACCGCTTGAGATCGGTGCCAGTATCCTGCAAGATGCCGACGGCGTCTTTTTAGGCTACATTTTGCTGTTTAAAGATCTAACGGAAGTCCGATCCTTGCGTAAAGAAATTGCCAGGAGCCAGCGCCTGGCGTCCGTGGGCCGGCTGGCCGCCGGAGTGGCCCATGAAATCCGCAACCCTTTAAGTTCGATAAAGGGGTTTGCCACTTACTTTAAAGAACGATATCCGGAAGCCCCCCAGGATCAGAAGACTGCCGATATTATGATCTCCGAAGTCGATCGATTGAACCGGGTGGTGGGCCAACTCCTGGAATTTGCCAGGCCGGTGCCGGTGTCGCCCAGATTGACATCGCTCAAAAAACTTGTTGATGATTCCATCAGGTTGATTGAGCAAAAGGCCAAAGAAAAACAAATTACAGTAAAAACGCTTATTAGCGCAAAACTGGATAAAGCATTGATTGATCCGGATCGTATCAACCAGGTGCTGTTGAATTTATACCTGAATGCCGTCGAATCCATGGACCCGGCGGGAGAACTTGCGGTCGAGCTTTCGGCCGTCGCAGAAGGCCACCACCTTGAAATTAAGGTTTCCGATACCGGTTGCGGCATCCCCGGGGAACATGTATCCAGGATATTTGATCCCTATTTCACCACCAAATCAACTGGAACCGGTTTGGGTTTGGCGATTGCCCACAATACCGTAGAAGCGATGGGCGGCAAGATAAACGTCTCAAGCCGACCGGGAAAAGGAACGACATTTACGCTGATATTACCTGTCAAAGAGAAGTTATAAATAAATCATTACATAAAATACTGGGTTTTTCACCAGAATTAAATTCGAAGCACGAAATCCGAAATACGAAACAATTCCGAATACCAAATGACAAAAATAATAAACAATGAAAAATTCTTCACCATCTATTTTCACATGAACCTTCATTTTGACCTTTTGAGCATTAGAAATTTGGAGTTTTAATATTGTTTCGAATTTCGAAATTCGTATTTCGTATTCTTAACCTCGATGATATTCTACTGGTTTATAAACGCACATCTTTTGGATGGTACAACGCATGACAGAAATTAGTAAAATATTGGTTGTCGATGATGACAATGCCCATCGCATCATGCTGCGAACACTCATGGGCGGATGGGGTTATGAGGTGTCCGAGGCCGATGACGGGGCTGCGGCAATCGATCGGGTTAAAGAGCAGTCCTACGATCTGGTACTCATGGATGTTCGCATGGTCCGGGTCTCCGGCCTGGAAGCCCTGACGCAGATCAAATTGTATAACCCGGCCATCCCGGTAATTATCATGACGGCCTATTCATCGGTGGAAACCGCCGTCAAAGCTTTAAAACAGGGGGCACACGATTACCTGACCAAACCTCTTGATTTCGACAAGCTCAAAATAACCATTGAAAGAGCCATGGAGCACACCCGCCTAAAGGAAGAAAACCGCCTGCTCAAAGAAAGCCTGGGGCAACATTTTGATCGGCAAAATATCATTGGTCAAAGTCCGGCCATGACACATCTCCTGGAAACCGTGGCCCAGGTGGCCCCATCTGAAGCCACCGTCCTTATCACCGGCGAATCCGGCACCGGCAAAGAACTCATTGCCGGTGCCATCCATTACAACAGTTCCAGAAAGGACGGCCCCTTTGTCAAACTCAATTGTGCGGCCATCACCGAAACCCTGCTGGAATCCGAACTTTTCGGCCATGAAAAAGGGGCCTTTACCGGAGCGGATCGCAGAAAAGAAGGACGATTTTATCAGGCCCATGGCGGCAGCCTATTTTTAGATGAAGTCAGCGAAATGTCTCTGATCATGCAGGTTAAGCTATTGCGGGTCCTGCAGGAAAGAGAGTTTAGCCGCGTAGGCGGAGAAAAGACCATCCAGGTGGATGTAAGGGTGATTGCCGCCACCAACAAAAATTTAACCGATTTGATCGATAACGGACAGTTCCGAGAAGACCTGTATTACAGGCTCAATGTCGTCGATATGGAAATTCCGCCGCTGCGCAATAGACAGCAAGACATCCCGCTGCTCGCACAGCACTTTCTTGAAATGTTTGCGGCTAAAAACCACAAAAAAATAAAAGGCTTCAGACCCCAGGCCCTGGATCTCCTGATCCGGCATGGCTGGCCCGGAAATGTCAGAGAGCTCATGAATGCCGTGGAAAGGACCGTGGTGTTGTCACGATCGGATTACCTTTCTGCAGAGGATTTTCCTATGTTCGCCGGCACAGCATCAGATGACGGTGCAGGATCGGATATCTCAAAAATCGATATCGACGGCAACAATCCCTTGGCGGCCGTGGAAAGAATGACCATATTAAAAATACTGGAAGCTGCCGGCGGAAACAAGAGCGAAGCCGCCCGTCGCCTTGGGATTACCCGCAAAACACTTCACAAAAAGCTAAAGTCATACGGGGTTATGAAATAAGAATTCGGAAGGCGGAATGCGGAATGCGGAGTTAAAGAAGAGATGCCGCAGCGTTGGAGTTAGGAATTGGGGTCTTGATGCTGGATACTCGATACTGGTTGCTGGTTGCTCTTGCCTCATAGTCCATCTTAAATCGCAGCGATCCTCGAACTCAGCGGCCTACCAACATAGCAAAACAATCTCCCTCGGTGCTTTGCCCCTATGCTCTCTGCTCTATGCGCCCTGCCCCATGCTCAATCATTCCGCCTCCCGCATTTCACATTCCGAATTCAAAAACCTCTGTCCCATGCCCATTGTTTTTCTTTTTTTCCGCAGTCCGCATTCCGAATTCCAAATTCAATCCTCTGTCTTTGACAACTAAATTAGAGGCATTATTATATAAAAAAAATGAGGTGAAGAGACCAATGAAGGACACCAACAAGGTTATCATTCGATGCACCGGTTGCGGTGCGGCCAACAGGATTCCGGACGATCGAATCGGTATGGCGGCCAAGTGCGGTAAATGCCATGAACCATTGCAGGCATCAAGTAATCATACCGACCGGGAAGAAACCTATAAAATGCGCTGCCATCAATGTGGGGCTAAAAACAGGATCCCTGCCAGCAAACTGGAAGCCGGGCCCAAATGCGGCAAATGCGCCGAGCTGCTGCAAACAGAGGAGCTGTTTGCTCCCCAGCCGATCATGGTAACCGATGCAAATTTTGACAGCCATATACTGAAGTCTCCTTTGCCGGTGCTGATGTGGGCCTGGGCTCCCTGGTGACCGAGCTGCGGTGCCGTGGCACCGATTATCGACCAGTT
>JARFPZ010000405.1 GCA_029288035.1 Desulfosarcina sp. | reverse complement strand
GTGCCTTCGCCGGCCTCTTTGGCCCCGAACGGCCCGATGGGATCGTCGGTTTTCACTTCAATCGCCTCAATTTCCGGCATCTCCAGGAACGTCGGGAATCCATAGTCCAGAAAAGAGGGGTTCATCACCTGCCCTTTCTCGACAATCACCTCTTCATAGAGGGCCTGTCCCATGCCGCCCACTACCGAACCCTCGAGTTGACCCTCCACCAACATGGGATTGATGGGCCGGCCGCAATCATGGGCCGTCACCATCTTTAGCAGTTTCACCTTGCCGGTTTCAAGATCGACGTCTACCTCGGCGGCCTGGGTCATGAAGGAGTAGTTGGGGGCAAAATTGCCGTCTTCTTTAAACAAGGTGGTCGGCTCAGAGGCAGGCGCCATCCAGGATCCCCGGCCCACAATCGGCATGGGCAAATCCGCATACTGATAGCCCTTTAAGGCCTCCGCCAGAGTGATTCCTTTGTCCGGAGAACCTTTAACAAAAATACTGCGGTCTTTTGCCACCAAATCGGCTGCATTGGCTTCCAGTTTGTCTGCCACAAATTCTAGCAGCTTCTGCTTGGCCGAAATAGCCGCCAGTCTGGCCGCATTGCCGGCCCTGACCGTCACCCCACTGCCAAAAGTCCCGGGATCCAGAGGAGTAATGCCAGTGTCGGCGGCCGTAACCCGGATGTCCTCGATGGGCACACCGAGCTCCTCGGCAACGATCTGACCGATGACGGTTTCCGCACCCTGTCCGATATCGGCGGCGCCTGTCAGCACATTTACCGCCCCATCGCGTCCCAGCTGGACCACCGCCCCGGAACTGATATGACTCATATTGCTGACCCCGCTGGGAAAGGAGGCACCAGCCAATCCCACGCCCCGGCCCAGGGGTAATTTTCCCCTCTTTTCCTGCCACCCGATGGCAGCGGCGGCTTTCTTGACCGAGTCGGAAAACCCGCAGGTGTTGATAACAAACCCGGCCGGATGAGGGGCGCCTGCCTGAATACTGTTTTTAATTCGGATTTCAGCCGGATCGACACCGATACGATCTGCAATGATGTCCAGCTGGCGCTCCACCGCAAAGCGTGCCTGGGGAATTCCATGCCCGCGCATGGCCCCCCCCACGGGTTTGTTGGTATAGACGTGGGAGCCTTCATAAATCAGATTCGGCACCCGATAGGGAATCATGAGGAAAAAACAGGACAACGCGATCATGGTCGGGGCCGTGCTATTGTAGGCGCCGCCATCTGCGAAAGCTTGAAATTTCTGGGCAAGAATCGTACCGTCCTTTTTGACACCCGTCCTGACGGTAATGTACATGGGATGTCTCTGCCGGGTGGAGATAAAAATTTCTTCACGCTCATAAATGAATTTTACCGGTTTACCGAGGTGGATGGCGAACCAGGCGGCACAAAAATCCTTGGCAAACATGTCAATCTTTTGCCCGAAACCGCCGCCAACTTTGGGTTTGATAATCCTGACCTTGCTTTCGTCAAGCTGCAGGGTATTGGACAAATTTCTCCTCAGAAAATACGGTATCTGGGTGGAAGACCAGACGGTGAGTTCGCCGTTCTGCGGATCAAACTGGGCCAGGGCCCCATGGGGTTCAAGGGGGGCATGGTTGACCGCCTGGGAATAAAAGGAATGCTCAAAGATTTCGTCGCATTCTCCAAAGGCCTTTTCGACATCTCCGAATTCTTTTCTGATAAAAAAAGACGTATTGTTTTTGACACCCTCATGAATCAGGGGCGCCCCTTCTTTTTTAGCCTCCAGGGGATCAAATACAGCCGGCAGCGCTTCATATTCCACGGTGATAAGCGCCAGCGCTTCTTCGGCAGTCTCCGGATCAACGGCACAGACGGCGGCAACATCATCTCCGATGTAGCGTACCTTATCTCTTGCCAGCGCACGTTCATCCTTGGCCTTTGGTACGATCCCATATCTTCGATCGGGGATGTCCCGGCCGGTCACCACGCCTTTTACACCCGGCAGCTTTTCTGCCCTGGACGTGTCGATATACCGAACCCTGGCATGGGGCATTGGACTTCGCAGTATCCTCCCATGGAGCATGCCGGGCAAAACGAGGTCATCCGTAAACAGGGCCGCCCCCTTGGCCTTCAGGGCTGCGTCCAGCATGGGAACCCGGGTTCCGACAACATTCAGTTCTTTTTCCATCTATGCCTCCTCACCGATTTTCTCATTGACGCTCATCACAGCTTCAACGATTTTCTTGTACCCTGTGCAACGGCAAAGATTGCCGGCCATCTTTCTTTTAATCACGTCCTCGGTGGGATGTTCGTCTTCAGTCAGGATTGCCTCGGCCGTCAATATCATACCCGGTGTACAAAATCCGCATTGAAGTGCCCCCTGGTCTATAAAGGCGTTTTGCAATGGATGCAGGTCACCGCCGGCAGCCAGCCCCTCAATGGTCATAATTTCCTTGCCGACGGCATCCACCGCCAGCATGATACAGGATAGATAGGCTTCGCCGTTGATGAGCACCGTGCAGGCCCCGCAGGCCCCTAGATCACATCCGCGTTTGGTGCCCATCAATCCCAGTTTCTCCCGCAATACTTCAAGAAGGGTATGATTCGGGGAAACCAGCAGTTCATGGGTATCACCATTGATGTTCAGTTCAATCACCATTTTCACTATCCTGGCCTCCTCGTGGCTTCATTCACGGCGCTTTGAAACAATATACCCATCATTTTTCTCTTATGCCCGGGAGAAAAAATGGAATTTTTGACCGGCGTGGCTTCCTTGGACGCGAGCTTGGATGCCTCGGCCACGATGGCCTGACTTAAGTCCTCACCATCCAAAAAGGCTTCGATCCGGTGGCCTCTAACAGGGCTTTTATCCACTGCCGTGAAAGCAACCCGATACGCTTTTTTCTCCGTGGACCCCCAGAAAGCGGCCCCCACAATTGGAAAATCGATGCTTTCACGATTCGCATATTTGGTATAGCTTGATACCCCCTGCGCCGCTTCGGCCGGTATGATAATCTCGGTGAGGATTTCGCCCTTGCGGAGATCAAGCGGCGTTTTACCATCCCCGGAAAACAGCTCCCCAAGCAAAATCTCCCGAGAGCCCCCCGCTCCTTGCAATGCAACCCTGGCCTTCATTACCAGCAGCGCAGGGGCCGAATCACCGCAGTAACTTGAATAGCAGGTCTCTTCTTTGTTAACGACATGGCAGATTTCGCCACCGGCCTTAAAACAGGTCGGGCGGGTGCTTCGCCACCACTGGGATTGATTATAGTATTTGCATCTGTTTTGCTGACAAAGATTGCCGGCCAGAGTCCCCATGGTCTGATGATGAAAAGAGCCGACAAACGATGTCGCCCTGGCCAGCGCCGGCAGTTTTTCAGCAATAAAAGGCGTCTGGTAAATCCGCTTCAACGGGGTCAGTGCGCCAATCCGGACAGCACCGTTATCATGGCGGATATAATCCAGATCTGAAATCATCTTTATATTGACGACCACCGGCGGCACCTCCACCCGATGCTTCATGTTAACCAGCAGATCGGTCCCACCCGCGAGAAGTTTGGCCGCCGGATTGCTTTGTAGCATGGAAACGGCCTCTGAAATACGTGTTGGCTGTAAATATTCAAATTTGGGCAATCTCACAGCAATCCTCCCACTATTAATTGAAAATTGAAGAATGAAGATTTGTTGTATCGCTTCGCTCTGTCTTTTCAATTTAAACCGATAGCATTTCACAATATGAAACTATATTTCATATGAATTTGACCCTACTATCATCCGGTTGTCGATGTCAAGGACAAAATAAAATGCACGGCATCCACTTCGCTCTCCTTGCGCATAGAGTAGGTTGGGTTAAGCGTGATGCAGGCAAAATTTATGTTGGGTTCGCTTCTCTTGTTGCACCTCAAAAGTTTGAAATAGCCACGAAATTAGCGAACCCAACAAGATTGATTGCAAACTGTCGGCTTAACCCAACCTACGATTTATCGTTTAGGCCAACTAAGTGAGCACTCCCCGATTGAGTATCAATCATGCCGAATAATATCGGTATAGCAGCTATTATTTTTTTATTGACGTAGATCGCCGGCTTGATGTAAGTTTCATTTCTCATGTCATCGGTTCACAATATGAAATTAAATCCAAGCCGCGAATCTATCTATACCGTTCGGGCCTTGATGCGGGCGCTGGACATTCTGGACTGCTTTAACTACCAGAACAGAGTTTTGAGCCTATCCGACGTCGTCTATCGCACCGGGCTCAATAAAACGACCGCCAAACGATTGATGTCGAATTTGGCTGCCCGCGGTTATCTCCAGCAGGATCCCCAGTCGAAAAGTTATCAACTCGGAATGCGACTGTTTGAGCTGGGGGGTATCGTTTTTTCTTCATTTTCCCTGCGTCAAGCCGCTGCCCAACCCATGAACACGCTTCAGGAAGAGACCCACGCAACGGTCTTACTGGGCGTAAAAATAGAGAATCATCTGGTTTATGTAGATAAACGCGAGGGACGCGGCATGCGCCGAATTTCATCGGATATCGGCTGGCGACGTCCGTTGCATTACGGAATGCTGGGCATGATTTTAATGGCATATCTGTCTCCCAAAGAGGCAAGGCGAATTATCCGGCAATTCCCTTTGGAGGGCCATACGCCGCTTTCCATAACGGATGACGATGCCTTTAATCTACGTTTGGGAAAAATTCGAGAAAGGGGTTACGTATTGGAAAGAGAAGAAGCTGTCGAAGGTGTTATGGGCATTGCCGCCCCTGTGCGGGATTACGCTCGTCAGGTTGTGGCGGCCCTGGGGATTGCCTTGCCCATGGGGCAGCCTAGCCTCAATGTTGAACTCGACCAGACCATCGATCTGGTAAAAAAGGCCTGCGAGGATATATCGTCTGACTTGGGATATTTAAAGATTTAGTCGTTCAACGTTTCGAACTAAATAAACAAGGTTATAAAATGAAGATCTATGAATCTCTGACATTGGGACAGATAATTGAGAGAGGTGCGGCTGAAGTTCCGCACAAAATCGCAGTGGTGGATGGAGAACTGAGAAAGACATATGCCGAATTAAACCGGACAGCCGATGCACTGGCCGCTGCCCTTGCGCACATCGGCATAAAAAAAAGCGACCGCGTGGCGATCTACATGAAAAATTCATTTGAGCTGATGGTTTCATTTTATGCCCTCCAAAAATTGGGTGCCATCGTGGTATGGATAAATTCCATATATCGCAAAAACGAAGCGGAATTCATATTAAACAACTCGGAAGCCAAGGCGGTCTTCATTTTCAGCGAATGGGAAGGACACGATTATCTTAAAGATGCGCTAAATATAAAAAAGGCGTCTGCGACACTGGAAAAGATCATCCTCGTGGGAGATGAAAAGGGTCCTGGTGTATATCCTTTCGATGATTTGATCGCCACCGGACGTACCAAAAAATTAACTCATCCGGTCATTGATACCCGGCATGACCTTGCAATGCTGCTTTATACCTCCGGCACCACCGGCAGACCAAAGGGGGCCATGATCACCCACTATGCCGCGGTCAGGGCGGGGTGGGAATACTCATTGGGCGTCCGGGCGTCCTCGAAGGACATTTTTATTGGTTTTTTACCCATGAGCCATTCCTATGGCTGCGGATCGATTTTAATTCAGCCCCTGTTGCTCCAGTCTACCGTTGTCCTGATGGATAAATTCGAGGTGGAAAAGGCGTTTCAACTCATCCAGCGAGAAAAGATTACCCTGCAGTTGGGCGCGCCGCCCCATTATATCATGGAACTTAACCACAGCAGCCGGCCGGATTATGATCTCAGTTCGATCAGAGCCGGTCTCATCGCCGGGATGATAGCACCGGAGGGGCTGGTAAGCCGGGTGGAAAAAGAGATGGGGGTGTATCTGACCTCTTTCTGGGGAGCGTCGGAAGTCGGCCCGGGTTTAGGAACCATGTGCCCCTACCCGTCGCCACTCGATATTCGAGAAAAATATATCGGCCGACCCGTCGCCGATACCCGCATTCGGATCGTGGACCCAGCCACCCATCAGGAACTGCCGGACGGAGAGATCGGCGAGTTGACGATCAGCGGATGGCATGTCATGAAAGGCTATTGGAAAAACCCCTCAGAAACCCGCAAACAGGCTGTCGCCGGGTGGCTACATATGGGGGATCTGGCATCCAGGGATGAAAATGGCTACATCAGAATTTATGGCCGCACCAAAGACTTGATTAATCGCGGCGGCTACAAAATTTACCCCTATGAACTAGAATGCATGCTGGTCGACCATCCCAAAATTGAACAGGTATGCATTGTCGCGACCCCCAACCCGGTCCTCGGGGAATCGATCTGTGCTTGTGTGATTCCCACGGGGGATGAAGCGGTTACTTTAGAGGAGGTTCGGGAATCCATGAAAGATCAAGTTGCTCCCCATAAACTTCCCGATGAACTGTGCATCATGGATGATTTCCCCAAACTATCCGGTGGCGTGAAAATAAAAAAATTCGGCCAGGGCGGCCTGGCGGAACTGGCTGAGAAGGACGAAACTCGCGAACGAATTCGTAAGAAGAAATAAGTTTAGCCCTTAATACTCAATATATCTCTTGCCTCAGCGGGTGTTGCAATCTCACGCCCATACTCCCTGGATATCCGGACAATGCGATCCACAAATTGAGCGTTGGTCTCGGCCAGAACACCTCGTGAGTAGTAAATATTGTCTTCCAGGCCAACCCGGATATGCCCACCCATCGCAAGCGCCATCATGGACATCGGCAAGTGTCCTTTCCCGATCCCGATGATGGACCAGGTGGAATTGTCCGGGATGTGTTCATACAAATGGAGAAATGATTTTGGCGTTGCCGGCGCACCCCAGGGCGTTCCCAGAACAAATTGAAAATGAAGCGGCTCATCGAATTTACCTTGATCTCGCATGCGCTGGCTGGTGATAATCATGCCGAGGTCAAAGATCTCAATCTCGGGTTTTACCCCCTTTTGCCGCATTTTTTCGGCAGCACGGTCCAGGAACTCAGGTGAATTGATAAAAACGGTACCGCCCAGATTGATGGATCCGGCATCAAATGAAGCCAGTTCCGGTTTTAGATCAACCGGTGCAAGTCGTTCTTCAGTGGGAAGATTTCGGCCTGGAATCCCGCTGGTGGTTAGGCACAGGATCAGATCCGTTTTCTCTCGCAATGGTTTCATCACCTGCTTGAAAATCTCCACATCCTGGGTTGCCAGGCCGGTGTCTGGATCCCGCACGTGGATATGAACGATAGCGGCCCCTGCCTGCCAACATTCATAGGCTGATTGGACAATTTCTTCAGGTGTGAGGGGGATATGAGGCGTAATTTCGCGCGTAATCCGGCTACCGGTGATCGCAGCCGTTATGATGAGTTTTTCCATGGCAGAAATCTCTTTTCACTAAATCAGCGATCACCAGGAGAGCATGGCGCCGGCCCCTTCGAGGAGCCTTCCTCATGTCCCCCGCTCTGCTGGTGATCGCTGATTTGCTCAAGAACGGAATCAATAAAATGCTCGGTCTGACCGAGATAGTTTTCGGGTTTGGCCAACGCTTCCCAATCTATTTTATTTTTCGGTGCAATCTTACCAAATTGCTGCCTAACAACATCTATCAATGATCGATTTTCAGAGGCGGCAACCCCGCAGGCTTGCTTAACCAGCGCATGCGCTTTGGTACGTGGTATCTCCTTCGACAAGGCCTGAACGGCGGCTTCGGCCAATACCAGATAGTTTGAACGATCAAGGTTTTGCCGCATTTGGGTCTCATTGATATTGATATTTTGGGCCAGAAACAGGGCGTTTGCGAGCGCACCGCCGGTTAGCAGGATCATCTGAGAAAGTGTCAGCCACTCAACTTGCCAGCCATGGGTTGCGCGCTCGTGTTCCTGGATCATGGCGTTGTGCATGGCTGACAAAAGCGAAGCGTTGGTACGGGCCGCAGCAATAATGAGTTCGCTGACAATCGGATTGCGTTTTTGCGGCATGGAGCTGCTGCCTCCACGATCTTTTCCACCGGATTCCATGACCTCTCCGACTTCATTCTGTGTCAACAGAATAATATCCTGGCCCATCTTGGCCAAACTGGCTGTCAGCATGCTTAACCAGCCGGCGAACTCGCAGAATCCATCCCGTTGATTATGCCAGGGCATAATCGGCAGATTCAGATTCAACGCCTGCGATAGCCCCCGCATGACGGCCAGCCCGTTTTCACCAAGCGCCGCCAGAGTGCCGGCCGCCCCGCCGAACTGCAGCTGGAGCAGACCGGAACGTTGTTCAGCCAGCCGCTTTTTGTGTCGCAAAAGTGGCGCCAGCCAGCCGGCGACCTTGATGCCAAAGCTGATCGGCAGGGCCTGCTGTCCGTGGGTCCTTCCCGCCATAACTGTTGTGCGATGGCAGTTCGCCAGATCGGCAAGACGATGAATGAGCGGAACCAGTCGTTGCTCTAATATCTGAATCACTGAGCGTATTTGAAGGACGGTTGCCGTATCAATGATATCCTGCGTGGTCGCTCCCCAATGGACGTGCGGCGCTGCTTCTTCTCCAACAGCTTCACGCAATGCGTTGACCACTGAAATCACGGGAACGCCATCGCGCCGGGTATCCTGTCCTATCTGCCGGGGATCCAATACGATATTATTGCAGATATCAGCAATCTGCTCTCCCGCTGAAGAGGGGATGATGCCTAAACGTGCCTCAACTTGCGCCAAGGCGCCCTCAACCTTGAGCATAGCGCGCAGAAAAGCCTCATCGTCGAAAAGCCCGGCAATTTCTGGGTCATTAAAAAGCGGGCCGAATATTTTTGAATCAAGCGCTAATGTCATATCGCATTAGTCCATCTCAGGGCACTGAGCGCATGGTGCTATCACTGATTTAACGATCATGTTAAAAGGCTGAAACCCTTTCCAATTTCAGGGCTCCTGACCTCATTTGGGTAAAATTCTCAGGAGGCCCCTAAAATCAAAAGAACCCACAAAAATTGTAAAAAAAATTAAGCGTAAATTTTACGACACATCAGTAGTTCTGAATTTATTATTACGCATCAAAAAAGGCTGTCTCATTCTCACCCTGAAAGCGAATATCGAAGCGGTAGAGAATTACGCCGGCGGTTTCTTCCCGCCTGGCGATCAGCGTATTTCGGTGCGCCTCATCTTCGATACTCGTCAAAACAGGATCGTTCCGGTTGTCGGCTTCATTTTCAAAGTAAATCCGAGTGAAGGCGTGCGACAGCATACCGCGTGCAAACACAATGACATTTATATGGGGCGCCTGGGCGGTATTGCCCGGTCCCGGAACCGATCCCGGCTTGATGGTTTCGAACCGGTATTTGCCATTGACATCAGTGGATGTGCGGCCATGCCCCACAAATTCCGGATCAAGCGGTTTTTCCTGCTCGTCCAACGGGTGATTGTAACGACCATGATGGTTGGCCTGCCAGATCTCGATCATGGCATCTTCTATCGGCCGCCCCTCAGCGTCAAGAACACACCCCTCGATCCGGATTCGCTCTCCTTCAGTTTTTTCAGTAACCAGACAATTTGTAAATACCTCATCGCCGTCACGCAGCAGTCCCTGGGCAAAATAGGGACCAACTGTCTGGGATGGGCTTTGAATCATCATCGGATTATAATGTTTCATTTTCGCACCTCAAATGGGGTTTCTTCGCGCCCTCTGAGCACAATATCAAACCGATAACCCAGCGCCCGGCCGGGATCGGACACATCGTGAGCGAATTTGGCAATCAATCTTTGACGGGCCTTTTCATCCGGAATCCCATTGTATATGGGATCCAGCGGCAGTAATTGGTCACCGGGGAAATACATCTGGGTGACCAGACGGGTCACAAAAGCGTGACCAAAAAGCGAATAATGAATGTGGGATGGACGCCAGGCATTATAATGGTTGCCCCACGGATACGGCCCCGGTCTGATGCTGACGAATTGATATTCGCCCTTTTCGTTGGTCATGCAGCGGCCGGCACCAATAAAGTTGGGATCATAAGGTGCATCGTGCTGATCACGCTTATGGGGGTAACGCCCGGCCGCATTGGCCTGCCACACTTCAACCAGGGTATTGGGCACCGGACGACCGTCTTCTTCCAGCACGCGGCCCGTAACGATAATCCGTTCGCCAATGGCTTCTCCCCCCCTGCCTGCATTGGTGGTCAAATCACTATCGCCCGGATGTACGGCATTATGCCCATAGACAGGCCCGGTAAGCTCCGATAGCGTCTGGGTTAACGGTAGGAGAGGTTTGCGTGGCGACCGCAGAGGGGTTGACCGATAGTGTTCGTAGAGATACGGTGGCTGAACCGTCCAGTCGCGTGGCCGGTAACGCTTGATTTTCATCTTCATGGTTTGCTCCCTCAACTTTAAGTTTCATACCTGCAGAAACCCGCTTCTCGATACCCGAAATCCGTAACCCGCAACCTGCACCTCGCAACCCGCAACCCGCAACTCGATCACCCCTTCTCATCCATCTCCACGTATACTCGTTTGGCCACCGCAACAGCAGCATTGGCTGCCGGAATGCCGGCATAGACAGCTACCTGCAGTAAAACCTCTTTGACTTCCTCCCGGGTAACGCCGGTGTTGCGGGTAGCGCGAATGTGCATGGCCAATTCCTCATGGTTGCCAAGGGTTGCCAGCATAGCGATCGTGAGCAGGTGTCTTGTTTTTCTATCCAAACCGGGCCTGGTCCAGACAGATCCCCAGGCAGCTTCTGTGATGAAGCGTTGAAAGTCAGCGTCAAATTCAGATTTGTTGGCTTCGGCACGTTCAACGTGCGTTTTACCGAGAACGGATTTACGAATCTGCATACCTTTTTCGTACTTTTCGTCAGGCACTACTATTCTCCTCCAAAAAATCAAGCAACAGGCGGGAAAACCTCTCCGGTTGCTCGACACAGGAAATATGTGCGGCATCTTCAACTAAAGAGAGGAGAAGATAAAGCCCAGATCTCCGTGCGCTAATGGGCCCATTCTAATCTAAACACTAGCGCAGAATTATCAAGTGATCAGCGGTAGAATTCCTTCCATGCGATAACGTATTTCTGAATAACTGCAAATCAAAAAGTTGACTTTTAGCATGAGAATGTTTAATGAAAAGGATCCAAAGGTTCAGCGTTCACAAGTCAAAAAAGGAAGTTCTTCCGATGAATAAAAAAACGCAAGTTGGAATCGTCGGCGCCGGTCCGTCCGGCTTGTTACTTTCCCATCTGCTGCATCTGGAGGGCATCGACTCAGTGGTTTTGGAGGCCCGCAGTCGCAAATACGTTGAGGAACGCGTCCGGGCCGGCGTTCTTGAACAGGGTACGGTTGACCTGCTGTGTAATACGGGACTTGGCGATAGGCTCCGGCGGGAGGGCCTGGAGCATCATGGTATCGAGTTGCGCTTCGATGGCCGGGGCCATCGGATCGCCCTGAGCGATCTAACCGACGGCCGTTCGATCTGGATCTACGGCCAGCGCGAAGTTGTCAAGGACCTGATCAACACCCGCCTGGTATCCGATGGCACGATCCACTTCGAGGTGGATGATGTCAGTCTGACCGGCGTCGACTCATCCAGCCCCGCTCTTAGCTACCGCAAAGATGGCACGGACCACAACCTGGAATGCGATTTCATTACGGGATGTGATGGATTCCATGGCGTGTCGCGGGAGTCGATTCCGGCCGGCGTTCTACGAACCTACCACCACGTCTATCCGTTCGGTTGGCTTGGAATTCTGGCGGCCGTGGCCCCATCAACCGAAGAGTTGATTTACGCTTATCATGATCGGGGATTCGCCTTGCACAGCCTCAGGTCCCCGGAAATCAGTCGCCTGTATATTCAGGTAGACCCCGACGAAGATATTAATAATTGGCCGGATGATCGCATCTGGGAGGAACTCAGCGTACGCATGGCCACCGATGACGGCTGGAAGCTTAGAACCGGCCCGGTTCTGGAAAAAGGCATCGCCCCCATGCGAAGCTTCGTTGTAGAGCCGATGCAGTATGGACGCCTGTTTTTGGCGGGAGACGCGGCGCACATTGTGCCCGCCACCGGCGCCAAGGGGTTAAACCTGGCCGTCCACGATGTGCATAAACTGTCCCGGGCGCTCACCGCCTGGTATCGCCGGGGCTCAGACGAACCTCTTAAGCAATATTCCGCCAATTGCCTTGACCGCGTCTGGCGGGTCCAGGACTTCTCCTCATTCATGAGCTTGATGCTGCACCGCTTTTCCGGCGATGACGGATTCAAAACCCGCCTCCAGCGGGCTCAATTGAAATACGTCTGCAGATCCGAAGCCGCCGCACGCAGCCTTGCCGAGAATTACGTCGGACTGCCCCACGTCTAAAAATCAGCGACCACCAGACATAGCATGACTAAACCGAATATAAGCTGCCTGAGTGAGGTTTTTCGTTGAAGTCATCATGGAAAATAGTGAAATTTAGACGCTCAAAAAAGATTAAAGCCAAAAATAATAGAAAGAAGCGATAATATGCCGAAATATTTGATAATTTAAACCTTACCGGCTAAAAAACTTACATAATTGCTAATTATCAGACGTTGTAAAAGTTATTGGAAATAAGACAAATAATGCCAAAATACTAAATTTTCTGTCACTCGATTCTTCACAAAAAGCCATGTTTTCTTTGCAGCACTACGATAAGAAAAACTTCCCAGGCTTTAATGCTTTTCTTATAATTTTTCTTTCGTCTTATTTGCTTAATCTTTTTGATCTGCAACAAGCTCCACATGAATATCTGCGTGTTACAGCATATTGATCAGCATATCGACCGTTTTGGAGGCGATTTGTTTCAGATTGCCAGAACATTTCCACAAAATTCATGCATTGTAGACTAATAGCCGTTGCCATGCCAGTAGCCGTTATATACACTTCTGAGGTAAACGTAAAATTATGGGTTGGATAGTAGAATCTCCAGTTAGCGTACTGCCGAATTATTTTAGATTGGCAGAAGAAATATAATATTTGAGGTTTTGTGGATGTTACTTACCAATCCACACATCTCCTGGGTTTTTATTTCCGTGAGTCATCCACTTTCTATTCGTACGCACAGTCTACCGGGTGCTATGGATAAAGACTTTTGCGGACTGATAGACATAAAAAGTCAACGAGTGTGCCGTTTGAGTTTTGCTGTGAGACTTGCGAACATGAAGTCCTCACCCTGACCAGCTTACTGAAGAATTACATTGGCTGCTGGGATTCGTAAATAAATATTTTATCCTTGCATTGCACTTGATCAGAGCGAACCTCACTTTGTGTTAACTGCTGATGGCAACCGCTTGGACGACTTCTTGTCAAAAGAACAGACCACGGCGCGAATTAAGTTTCCGCTGCAAATTGAGGTTAAGAAGATAACATTTCTCGAGATCCAATGAGCTGCGAGGTCCATCGCACATTTGGTGGATCAATAAAGCTGCTGAAGGCCTCGCCAACGATGATAATACGCCTCGATTTATCTGCGCAGAGCTATGCAATGGCTATTAAAACAGAAGTTTACGCCTATGGGGAGCCGAGAACCCCTCCAGCCCCTGCTTCTGTTTCGGACGGTAGCAGGGCTACGAGATCGCGACCCGCACCCTCGATACTTTCTCCGATCCAAGCGCTGATTGAATTCACCCATGATTGAACTGCAGAGCCCTCCCAGCCCCACGACACCAGTAGCCCGATTATCGCGAGAAGGATACCGCTAATAATGGATGTTAGTTTAATCGTGCCCCTCAACCGATGAAAAACCCGCCGATATAACTCCCGGCGAAGGTCATCACAGCCGCTGATTGACCCTGAGGTAATGACGATAACTTGCCGTCAGCCGGCTCTGACACCATGGCACCGTCGGTCCCGATTAAGAGACCCGCGGCTACCCATAATGATTTGGCGCTGAACGGTTTGTTTGCGCTGGGGGATTATATATCCTCAGGGTCTTAAACAGCCTTAACATTTCCATCCAGCGCTTGGAGTGCCTGCGATTTCTCTTTCTTTTCATCTGCAGGGACCGATTCGGAAGTTGCCGTTGTATGATAGACATGAATATCCCGCTGTGGAAACGGGATCGAAATACCGGCCTGGTCAAAGCGCTCTTTGACGGTTCGAATGATATCCCAACGCACCGGTCCAAAATCGTCGGTTTTGACCCAAGGGCGACAGATGAAGTTTACCGAAGAGTCCG
>JARFPZ010000400.1 GCA_029288035.1 Desulfosarcina sp. | reverse complement strand
TATTTATGTCCTCTGTAACAATCTCTGCATACGCCGAAGATCCTACCGCAACAGCCACAAAATATTTGAAGCGCTTTGATCATCATAGCGACTTGTAAATATCAAAAAATCAATCCTTTTTCATCCCCCAATATTATTTTTAAACTTTTCCCTAACGCATGGCTGACAAAACTACTGCCGGTGTTGGATTCGATGCGCATCTTGTTTTTGGTCAAAAATATTAAAAAAAGGAGCCATGATGAAAAAAAAGGTACTTCAACCCGACAGGATTCGAAAAATCAATGGGAGCTTTGCGTTTATCGAGCATCGTTTTTTGCGAGATGGTTTCTTTGAAAGTCTAACCCCCAACGAACTTTTGCTTTATCTGTTTCTCACACTTGTCTCCAACCAAGATGGGATATCGTGGTACCCTTACGATAAAATCTGTGCCATTTTGAAATGGATTTTAGATGAATATGTGGATGCCCGCAACGGTCTGATTTTTAAAAATTTGATCGCTTTTGACGGTCATGTGTTTCAAGTGCTCGATCTTCCGGATCAACCGCTGGATCAAGAAATTAAACTTTTGAAAGCCGATCGAGATTTTGAGCAAAATGATCCGGCTACCATTCAAAACCTGATTCGCACGTCGTGGGCAAAGAAAATATGAATCATCTTTGTCAAGAGCAGATCAAACGCTTGGAATCGATTATCGCATCCAACCAGCGTAATTTCCATTGCCTCGGGCAAGCATTGAAAGCGATTCGAGATCATCATCTTTACCGCAACCTCGGCTTCGACTCATTTGAATCATATGTCAAAAACCGATGGGACATCGCTAAATCACATAGCTACCGGCTTATCGATGCGGCCAATGTGATTGATAATCTGTCCCCAATTGGGGACATCCTGCCGCTCAATGAAGCCCAATGCCGTTTGTTGAGCCCTTTTGAATCCTTCGATCAAAGAAAGATCTGGTGTGCATTCCTACAAACCGGCGTTGCTTTAACTGCACACCAGCTGCGAAATTTCATATCCGATTATACCGGTAATCGCCAATCGCCTCGATATGATCTCATTGAAACGATCAGTGATTCTTACCAAAGGGCTGTTTTTGAAATGCTGTACCAAATTCGCCTCGCCCGCAGTGACAACTGGCAATCGACTTCACGCCAAGCCGCTATTTACTGGAATAACGTCATGAAAGCGAAAATACTATGGGGAAAAAGCTAACGCCACCCGATATCTCATCCTTGCCACTGGATGATCAATTTGCGATTCTTCTTCACAAAAAAATTATGCATAAACGCGGCAGTGCCAAACGGCAAGCCAAAAAATACTATATAGACCAGTACAAAAAGACGGGCGTCATTCCAAAACCACTGATCCTTGCAGGTCAAGGCATTATGGAAGGCCGCCTATGCAGCGGACGGCCACGTTCGCTGGATAGCGCTGTGAAGAAACGTTTCATTGAGATGGTCAAAGCATCCAGCGACCTCCATGATTCCCGTTTCCTATTTATTACCCGCAATGCGCGTAAAGTCACCAATTATCACAAATGGCTGCAGGAGGATTTTCAACAAAAAATATCGTTGTCCGCCCTGCGTCGCTGCGTCAAAAAAGAAAAATTGCAATTTTATCTGAATAAACCGGATTTCGAAGATGATCAGCTGCCCGATACTTATTTCAATCCGCAAGCGGTTTTTGATTTAATCCAGCTCGATGGGTGTTTTTTTCATTACTTGAAAATCAGAGATGACCAAGGAAAATGGCGCAAACCGCTGGTGATGGAATACTTTGACACCGGTTCGCGGTATATGTTCGTACTGGAAGCTTATTTTTCCGAAAGCAATGAGAATTCCGTAGAGCTTTTCTCCCGCTTTTTGCTCAGTACCGACTTTGCCGACAAAAAAATCCGCATTCGTCCCGACAATGCCAAGGGCTTTTTGAATCTCAAACGCCCTATTCAGGAATTGAATTTAAAGTATTCGATGCCCGACAGATTTTATTTGGCGCCTGATTTTGCCCGGGTCAATGCGCCTAAACACAAGGTGCATTTGGAGTCTTCCCATCGTAGTCTTCATGACTTCGAGATCAGTGTCATCCGAAGATTCGAAGACAAAATCCTAAAAACCGAACCGGGGTTTATCTTCAAAAATAAGAAACCACAAAAAATCACCGTCACCTACTTGGATATCGATATGCGCCAATTACGGCAAAGTCAAATGATCCAAGCTTACCGCAGACAACACAATGAGAGCTCTCATCGCTTTTCAGTCAAAGGCAAGGTGTCGCGCTGGATTCCGATAGAAAAATTTCAGCAGTATATGCAGACGGTCCCCACAATCGCCTTTGAAGCCGAGCATGTGCAAGAATTTTTGAAATACGGATTTGTCAAAAAGAACGCCACCGTATCCAAGAAGGGACATATCACGTTTAACCATCAAACCTATGTCGTTGTGCAAAAAGAAAAATTCAGCCGCCAGACGAGCACTCCGGTGGTGATATCAGAGTATGACGGTAAACTGCTCATTTTCGAAAATAAGCCCGACGGCATTTATCTGGCCGAGGCCTTGTGCCAGGGCCCCTCTGAGAAACCGAAATTCAAAAAAAACAAAGACCGGATCAAATCCAGTGAAATCGATCGGATTATCTTCTTTCTACAAGAAAAAAAGATGTCGGTTCATAACAAAACCTTGATCCAATGCTATCGCCAGGGCCTTACCTTTGAAATGGCACAGCAAATATACGATCAAAACCGCCGCAAATACCAGCAATACGACCGACTGCCGAAACCAAAAAAAGAAATTGCCCGCTTCAATGCGTTTATAATGGATTGCCAACGGTATCAACGCAAGGATCATCATACCGTCTAGCCATAACGACAGGAGCAATAAATGCCGCATAAGAGAAAAGAAGATTTTATCAATGACAAGCGCCGTGTATCGTATTTACATGCGGTTTATAGCCGGATCTATCGCGATCAGAGTATACTTATCGAGGGCGAATACGGGGTCGGCAAAACACGCTTTCTTGAATTGATCAAGCCGAAAAAACGTAAAATCGTATGGGTTGAGTCCTTAAACAATATCCATGAAATCTTGGCCTCTATCCTACAACAGTTGGATTATCAAGCACCGTCATCGTGGAGACGGACATCCAAACATTTAAAAATGATCAAAGCGCTTTCCGGCTTTATTATTATCATTGACGAAGCCGGTGATCTGAATCCAAAAGTATGGCCGTATTTCAAACGTATCATCGATGCGGATATCCCGATCATTTTTGCCGGCTTACCGAAAGTACGAACCTTTCTGTTAAATGAACACCCCGATATTGTCAGCCGCCTGAAAGTATTAAGGCTGTATCCGATCCTGGTGGAAGATTTTATCATGGACTATAAGGATTTTGTGCCGGAAGCTATCGAACAAATATACGCCACCACGGCTGGGGATATGCGTAAATTTAAAGAAGTGTGTGTCGACTGCAGAGATAAAGCAAAAGAGTTAAAAGTCAATCTTATTGATGTTGAATTGGTGCTATCTTTTATCGAAGATCTTCTAAAAGAATAGAGCAATCGGAGAAAAACGTGAGAGTATTTCTAGCACTTTCTGGTATTCGCTGGATGGATTGTTTGGGTTGGCTAAACAACTACAATATGATTAAAATCAGTAAGTTATTTGATGATAGGGGTGTGAGATTATTTGGCTACAAAATTTGAGAAAAACGTAAGACTTTTCGGCGCCCGATATAAAGGGAATTTCCGAGAAGACGCGGCATAATTATAGAACCACCTTACATGATTTTTGGTACAACTATTTAGTTGAAGATGAAGAAATCATAACATTATCCGAAGCCCCCAAAATTCCTAAGATCGATTATGAACTTGGATACCGCAAAATAATTGATCTTGAAACCAGGGAACTTATCCTCGATGAAATAAAAAATATCAGCTACGATATTAACCCTAAAATTTGGTTTGGGACTGAATTGCTTTGCTGCTACTCTGTATTAAGGCCCCTTGATCTTTTTCGACTTAAAGAAAGTGATATCGATCTTGAAT
>JARFPZ010000324.1 GCA_029288035.1 Desulfosarcina sp. | reverse complement strand
TTGATTTTTCTTTTAATCGTAACTTTGACGATCATGATTTCCTCCTTTGAAGAGATTAGACTATGGGAGGTATTCCCAGTGCATGCGACAATGTTAAAAGAAAAGGCTGATTGATCTTACTAAGCAAATAGCGCGTTATGCGGTACAATCCAGTCAGATAGTACGAGAAATAGGAAAAATCAGTCGCGAGAGCACAATTCAGATGAAAACGTCACGGGTCGTAGGGGCGAAATTAATTGAAATTAATTGAAATTAATCTATTTTAAAACCGCTGTATATGTCAAGAAAAAAGCGTCAGGGTAAACGTCACTTTGAAATTGTCCGGCACGACAGGGTGATAAAAATCACAGTTGTCAAATGGTTCAAGCTTCTGCTAAGCTAAGATGACAAATTACAATCTCACAAACCATCCAGTTTTACGATTGCGCATTGCATATATGCGGCGCATTTTATGGCAAGCGGCCAGTCTTATCGGAAAAGAAACTTTGAAAAAGCGAATATCGAATGTCGAATAATGAATATCGAATGTCGAAGTAATGTATTCTGTCTATTTTATAAAAAAATGACTGAGCGCAGCGATTCCACCCTTCGATATTCTGCGGTTCGATATTCGATATTCTGCGGTTCGCTTTTAATGTTTCACACGAGAGATCAGAAGACAAGGACGGAAGGTTGATTGGAATGCGCAGATCGGAGAGGACTAAAACCGGTTGACACATCCTTCCCGCAACATGCTGCTAGAGATGAAAGAAATCATCAAAACCCAGCCGAATGTATAAAAACGTTGAAACCCGAACCTGTCAACAAATTCTTATTTTAGCCTAAATTTGCAAATGCGTGTACGAAGGAGAAAATTATGAAGCCAATAGTCCATTATTCGGATTTGGGGTTGGTCAATACGAAAGAGATGTTTCGGAAGGCTATGGAAGGCAAATATGCGGTCCCGGCCTACAATTTTAACAACATGGAGCAGCTGCAGGGCATCATCCTGGGTTGCCTTGAATCCAGGTCGCCGGTTATCCTGCAGGTATCCGGCAGTGCCCGTAAATATGCCAACCCGACCCTGCTGAGATATATGGCGATGGGTGCTGTTCAGATGGCCAGCGATGCCGGCGCCGCAATACCCATCGCGCTGCACCTGGATCACGGAGACAGTTTTGAGCTTGCCAAGTCTTGCATTGACAGCGGATTCTCTTCTGTTATGCTGGATGGATCACATCACCCATTTGAAGAAAACGTCGAATTAACCAAACGGGTAGTTGATTACGCCCACGAAAGGGAGGTCACGGTGGAAGGGGAACTGGGTGTACTTGCCGGTGTTGAAGATGAAGTATCCCACGATGTTTCCCATTACACCAAACCGGAGGAGGTCGAAGCGTTTATTGCCGGAACCGGCGTGGACAGTCTGGCCATTTCCATTGGCACGTCACACGGGGCTTATAAGTTTAAAGTCAAGCCCGGAGAAACAGTGCCGCCCCTGCGATTTGATATTCTGGAAGAAGTCGCCGGGAGAGTCCCGGGGTTTCCCATCGTACTCCATGGCGCGTCAGCCGTGGTTCCGGAGTATGTTCGCATGATAAACAATTTTGGCGGTAAACTGGAAGACGCCGTCGGGATACCCGAGGAACAACTCCGCCAGGCGGCCGGTTCGGCGGTCTGTAAAATCAACATTGACAGCGATGGCCGCCTGGCGCTGACGGCCGTAATTCGAAAGATTTTAGCCGAGAATCCAACTGAATTTGATCCCCGCAAGTATCTCGGCCCGGCCCGGGAAGAACTCGTTAAAATGGTCAAGCTTAAAAATGAGAAGGTCTTGGGCAGCGCCGGCAGAGCTTAGACCAATTCGGAATCTATGAAACGACTAACTAATAACGAATAACTCCCAATTGGTTTTTAATTCAATTGGGGTTTAACAATACGAATAGGGTGGTATATTCTAAGTTGTTGTCTTCAAAGGAGTCGAAAATGGAGAAATTCAAGTCGACGATGGATTTAAAAAATGTTGCCTTTATCTCCACCCGGATCGCCGGAACAGACGGGGTATCACTGGAAATCGAAAAATGGGCTGACATTTTTGAGCAGGAAGGGTTTACCTGCTATTATTTTGCCGGTGAACTGGATCGGCCGGCGGAACGATGCCACCTGGTTCCCGAGGCCCATTTTACACATCCTGATATTAAAGATGTTTATCAGGAATCCTTCGATCATACCGGCAGGGAGCGTGCGGTTTCCAAGAAGATTTATCAACTGGCCATTAAATTGAAGGATCATTTATACGAATTTGTCGAAAAATTTAATATCCAGCTTATTATTCCGGAAAATGCCCTGACCATCCCGCTGAATATTCCCTTGGGAATCGCCCTCACCGAATTTATTGCCGAAACCAATATTCAAACCATCGCACATCATCATGATTTTTACTGGGAGCGCGACCGTTTTATGATAAATGCCGTGCAGGATTATCTGAACATGGCCTTTCCGCCGGTGTTGTCCTCCATCCACCATGTGGTCATCAACTCGGTGGCCGATGCTCAACTGAGTCTGCGAACGGGGGTATCCGCCCGAATCACTCCCAATGTCATGGATTTTGAAAATCCGCCGCCGCCGCCCGACGCGTATACTTTGGATGTGCGCCGAGCACTTGGGATCGAGGATGATGAGCTTTTCGTTCTGCAACCGACCCGGGTGGTACAACGCAAAGGAATTGAGCATGCTATCGAGATGGTACACCGGATGAGAAGGAAAGCGAAATTGATCATTTCCCATGCATCCGGTGATGAAGGCCATGATTATGAACAGCGGTTGGTAGAATATTCCAAGTTGATGAATGTAGACACGGTCTTTGTTTCAGATATCATTAACGAGCAACGGGGTCTTACCGCAGACGGAAGGAAAATCTACACCCTGGAAGACATATATCCCTACGCCGACCTGGTCACCTATCCTTCCACCTTTGAGGGATTCGGCAATGCCTTTCTGGAAGCCATTTATTTCCGCAAACCCATCGTGGTCAATGCCTATTCAATTTATACCAAAGACATCAAACCCAAAGGGTTCTCCGTCATCGAGATAGACGGCTATGTGACCTCCCAGGCGGTCGAAAAAGCAAAGCAGATATTGGATAATCCCGATCTTTGTCAAGCAATGGTGGATCATAATTATGAACTGGGGGAAAAATTCTTTTCCTATGCCGTTCTGCACCAGGGCCTCAGGAATTTTATGAGGGAAAAAGGCTGGTTACCCGGGGAGGTTATGTAATGGAAGGTACTGAAACGATAAAGCAATTATTGAACCGCCTATACGGAGAAGATACCGGGCGGCTGGCATTTGAGAGAATCCGCCCGTTAATTGAAAGATTGTCTGCCCGGAAAAGAAAAAAACAGGGATACTTTTCCCAGGATGATGTCATTCTGATCACCTATGGCGACTCGATTCAAACGGAAGGGCGGAGCCCGATTGCCGGCCTGCATGAATTTGCCCTGGATTATTTGCAAGGCGCCATCTCCGCTATCCATTTCTTGCCTTTTTTCCCGTATTCCTCCGATGACGGGTTTTCGGTTATGGACTTTTTTGCCATCGATCCGACGCTCGGGTCCTGGGAGGATGTCACCGCCATTGGCAAGGATTTTGAACTGATGTTTGATTATGTCCTCAATCATTTTTCTGCTAAAAGTAAATGGTTCGAATCCTATCTGGCGGGCAAAGAGGGATTTCGTGAATTTGCCATCGAAGTCGACCCGGCAACCGACCTTTCCCAGGTGACCCGGCCAAGGTCTTTGCCCCTTTTATCCGAATACAGAAAAAAAGACGGCACCAGCGTTCATTTATGGACCACCTTCAGTGCCGATCAAATCGACTTTAATTTTAAAAGCCTGGATGTGCTCGAAAAAATGATCGAAGTGCTGTTGTATTACGTGCAGCAGGGGGCTACTATCCTGCGCCTGGATGCAGTAGCTTATTTGTGGAAGGAAATCGGCACCAATTGCATTCACTTGCCCCAGGTCCACGACATGGTCAAGCTGTTCAGAAGCATATTGGATGTGGTGGCACCGGAGGTTGCAATTATCACCGAAACCAATGTTCCCCATGACGAGAACATCAGTTATTTCGGCGACGGCCGGGATGAGGCCCAGATGGTATACAATTTTACCTTGCCGCCGCTGCTTTTTTATTCGTTTGTCAAAGAAGATACGACGATCCTTTCCCGGTGGGCCCGGGGGCTTCATCTGGCATCTGAGCACAACACCTTTTTTAATTTTACGGCCTCCCATGACGGCATTGGCGTTCGCCCGCTGGAGGGGATCCTGCCGCCCGAGGAATTGACGGCGCTGGTTGACATCGTCACGGCCAACGGAGGACGGGTTTCCTATAAACAGAATCCGGATGGTACGGAAAGCCCTTATGAGCTGAACATAACCTATGTGGATGCGATTTTGGCAGACCAAAACGCCACCCGGGCGGATAAATTCCTGGCATCCCAGGCCATCCAGTATGTGCTGCCGGGTGTTCCCGCCACATATATCCACAGTCTCCTGGGATCACGCAACTGGATCGGAGGCGTCGAGAAAACCGGCCGAGCCAGAACCATCAACCGCGAAAAACTTCAGGCCGAAAACCTGCTGGCGGAATTAGAGGATCCCGCATCCTTTCGCTCCCGGGTTTTTTATCCCTATTTAAACTTGATCAAGATACGATGCGGCCAAAAGGCCTTTCATCCCAATGCGCCTTTTGAAATACTCGAACTAGATTCCAGAATATTTGCGATTAAACGAGATGCCGATGACCAAACCGTATATGCACTTACCAATATCTCCGCGGCTGAAATCTCCCTGTCACTGTCAGAGAAAGTAACCCCCGGCCGGATGACGGATTTGATAACCGGTGATACCGTCAACACGGACTTATTGACCCTGAAGCCTTACCAGTATGCTTGGTTGACGGCGGACAAATAATACCCAAGTTAATCGCTCACCACAGCAAACGACCAACAGCAAAGAGAGAGGATTTAAATGACGAACGCAAAGGCACTGCTAGACAAAACAGAAAACGGTTTCAATTCTCTGCAAGTATCGAAGAAGTATGTCGACTCGGCACTGAAATGGCTGGAAACCTGGTTAACCGACGATGCCTTCAAAGACTATGTTCCCCAGATCGCCTATTTGATTGAAGCGGAGAAATGGGCTTTTCTGCTGGATTCCTTTTACCAGGTGATCCCTTTCGGCACCGGTGGCCGCCGGGGATTGGTCGGCGTCGGTCCCAACCGGATCAATACCTGGACCATACAGGCATCGGCCCAGGGGCACTCCCAATATTTGATCCGGCAATACGGTGAGCAGGCCCGGCAGCGTGGTGTCGTTCTGGCGTTTGATGTCCGGAAATACACTCAAAAAGGAATTTATGATGAAGCACTCGCCAATCCGGTTATGAACCTTGACGGTCGCCGGCTGGCCAATGCCGCTGCCGCCGTCTACACTGCCAATAAAATTAAGGTTTTTATGTTCAAAGAGGAACGAAGTACACCCGAGCTTTCCTATGCGATCCGCCACTTAAACGCTGTTTCCGGGGATATGTTCAGCGCCAGTCACAACCTGCCCACCGACAACGGCAAGAAAGTATATGATCAATATGGCGGGCAACTGATTCCCCCCGACGATCAGTTTCTGGTCGACGAGGTTAGCGGAAATGTTACGGAGATAAAAGTTATCGACATCGATGAAGCCAAAGAAAATGGGTTGATTGACGTTATCGATGAGCAGGTGGATGATGCCTATTATCATGCAGTTGGCCGGGTGTCTTTATCGGATGAACGGGAATTAAAGATCGTATATTCCCCATTGCATGGAACCGGCCTGACGTCGGTTTATCCGATTTTAAAGAAACTGGATTTTGACATCACCCTGGACCCTGGGACATCGAATATGAGTGGGGCCTTTGAGAATGTCACCTTTAACATTCCGAACCCCGAAGTGATTGAGTCCTTTGACCACTCGTTGCCGTTTGCCCGCAAAGTGGGTGCCGACATTTTAATCAGCACGGATCCGGATGCCGACCGAATCGGTGTGATGATAGATCACAGCGGTTCGTGGCAATTTCTGACTGGTAACGAAATCGGAATTATTTTGACCAACTATGCAATTTCAAAATATAGATCCAACGGCCGCCTCAACCGCAACAGTGTCGTGGTTAAAACGGATGTGACCACATCGCTGATGCAAAAAATCGCCCTGGAAAACGAGGTGAAATGCATTGGCAATCATTTGGTCGGTTTCAAATATATCGCTGACGAGATGAACAAGATTGAAAAAGAGGGTAACATCGACGATTTTATTTTCGGGGCCGAGGAAAGCCACGGCTATCTGACCGGCAATTACGCTCGGGACAAAGATGCGACCTGTGCGGCGATCTGGTTATGCGAACACGCGGCCGAGCTAAAAAAGCAGCAAAAAACCCTGCTGGATGATCTCAACGACATCTACGCGACTTACGGCTACTGTCACAATTATCTGACCGAAATCCGGCTTCTGGGAGCCAAAGGCATGGAACAAATCAGCCTTATCATGGATCATTTGAGAGACACAAAAATCGAATCATTTGATAACTTTCGTGTAAAAGAACGATTGGATCGCCGCCGGGGAGATCCCCAGCCCCATCTGTCAAAAACAGATACGTCCGCCCGAAATATGCTGATTTATCACGTCGACGACTTGCCGCAGACGGCCGGTATAAAAATAACGGTGCGGCCTTCGGGCACCGAGCCGAAAATAAAAATGTATTTCGAGGTGATCGGCAAACCGTGCAATTTGGAAAATCTGGCAGACGAAAAAACGAACATCACCGGTATTCGTCAGGAGTTGGAGAAAACATTTATGCAATACTGTTATCGGTTGTTGGAGGTGGATTTTCCGGACCGGGGATTTTTGCTGTTCTGGCAGCTGCCGCTGGATGACAAGCTGAAATATTTCGACATCGAAGATAAGATCGTGAATCTAAAAAATACCTCTGATGCCCGGGTCAGAAAAAATGAGCTGGACGAGCTGCTGTCGTTTTTAGGGGCCAATCCCGTCGAAAAAGTCGATAATGCCTTCAGGGAGAAGTATGGCGCCGGTATCCTGGAATATTTGGAACTAAACTGATCGGTTCAACCTTGGTTAGATTTGAAGTAAACGAGGAGCAAACCCATGGCGTTTCCTGCCAACAAAACCAAACTGGTCTGCACCATCGGCCCGGCATCGGATTCACCCCAAATCCTGGAAAGAATGCTGTTAGCCGGAATGAATGTGGTGCGTCTGAATTTTTCCCACGGCGATTTTTCCAGTCACCGGACAACCATCCAAAAAGTCAGGGCGGCATCCCAGGCGACCGGCAGGCAGGTGGCCATAATGGCCGATCTTCCCGGTCCCAAAATGCGAATCGGTCAAATTGCCGAAGAGCCGATTGAGTTGAAGCCTGGCGATTCCTTTACCTTAACCACCGAGGAGATTGTCGGCGATGCCGGTCGGGTATCCGTGAGCTTTGCGCTCCTGCCGAAAGCAGTGAAACCCGGTGACAAGTTATATATCAACGATGGCTACGTAGAAGTGGAAGTAAAAAACATCGACGGAAGCGACGTGCACTGCAACGTATTGGTGGGCGGCAGACTTCGTTCCCGCAAGGGGCTGAACCTGCCGGGCATCGACCTGGGTATCAGCGCCTTCACGGATCACGATCACGAATGCCTTAAATTTGCCCTGGAAAACGGCGTGGATGCCGTCAGTCAGTCCTTTGTCGAAACCAGAGCCGACATCGATGCAGTGCGAGAAGCGGCTGTCCGCCTGGGACACAATCCGTTCATTATCGCTAAAATCGAGCGCGTCGGGGCCCGCAATCATCTGAATGAGATTTTGGGAGCTGCCGACGGAATCATGATTGCACGCGGTGATCTGGGGGTTGAAATTTCCATCGAACACATCGCCGTGGTGCAGAAATTTATCATGCGCCAGGCCAACATACTGGGTAAACCCGTGATCACTGCCACCCAAATGCTGGAATCCATGTCCACCAACCGCCGCCCGACGCGGGCGGAAGCCACCGATGTGGCCAATGCCATCCTGGACGGTACGGACTGCGTCATGCTGTCAGGCGAGTCTGCCATGGGAGAATATCCGGTTGAATCCGTCGCCATGCTGGCCAGGATCGCTGCGGCCATTGAGCCGCATCGCGCGGCCTACGCCAGCCGGCAAGTGCTGCAAACAAATCGCAAAGACGACCCAATTAATATTGAAAGCCTGATTGCCTCGAGTGTCGAAACCACCCTGGACCGTATTACGCCGGCCACTGTGATCGTTCCCACCCACAGCGGCGCCACCGCGAGAAGTATTACCCGTTTCAAGCTTCCCGTCTGGATTACCGCCGTCAGCTCACAGAAAAAGACCATCCAGGATCTCATGTTTTCTTACGGCGTTTGGCCGGTATATGAACCCGAGCATCCCGAGGACTGGAGATCATGGACAAAAAACTGGCTCCAGTCCCATGAAATCAACAAAGATCTGGTCGTGCTGACCGAGGGGCCTTCAACCAGACATCCGGACCGAAACAATCGAATGGAGATTATCGATCTCAGGCGGGAATAACCTGCACGTTGCAAAATTGAGGTGAAGGTTGATATCCGCAAGGCTTAGCGCTCGTCAATCACAGCGGGATACGAATCTACTATTTTCTGACGACGTACCGGTTGTTCTGAATGTCGTGTGCCAGTTGGTTTGTCACCATCGATTTAAAAGTAGCTTTTTCTAAATATTGCCGTACTTTTTTTTCACCCTTTATGGCACCCAATCCCTCATCACCTTGTGATAGATAAACCGTCATACCGTGCATCATCGAGATGGTGTAAAAGAATGTTCCGATCGGGTGGTCAACATCATCTGCGACAATAACAATGGGTGAGCACTGTTAAAAGCTTTTCTGAATTTGCCAATGAAAATGAGGGGCTCAATTGGCAGTGATTATAGTCAGGAGGTCACAATCGGCACGTAGATATCAACTTCTGAATTTTCGCTGTTATCGCTGCGTTCGTCATCAAGCTCGAATTCAGGAGAATCTGCATGTCGATATTTTGATTTCGGCAGCCACTTACGGTGAATATATTTGGTGCTAGCCTGAATTGAATCCGGTATTTTGCCGATAGCTGTAAATACGGCATATTCGGCAGGCGGAATCATCTTGGTGACCATATCGTTGGGCACACGATCGGTATTTGTGACTTCAGATTCAATGATATAAGAAAAATCCCCATCAGCTCTGAAGTCCAGGCAAAAACCCAATACGGCACCAGGCCGCTTTTTATTAGGTATTTAATCTGTTTAATCACCAAGGGTCAGCGTCCGGATGAAGACTTTATATGACTCGTCTGTTCATGAACACTACTGCAAAAGTGAAGGAGGTTTCATATGAATGAAATTTCATCCAAACAATACAGTAAGGATGAAGTCGATCGAATTATCCGGCGTGCCCTGAAACTGACAAAGAATGATTCAATTAATCATCAGGAGTTGATTGATACGGCCAAAGAATTCGGGATCGATCCTCAGACGCTTGAGACCGCGATTGAGGAGGACAAAAAAGAATTCGAAAAAGAAAGAAGTCGAAAAACACGCCAGTTGCGTTGCAAGGCCCGCTTCCATCACCATCTATGGAGCTATTTAATCGTCATCGGTGTGTTGTTGATTGTTAATGTGCTGACGCCGGGACCGTGGTGGTTTCAATGGCCCGCCCTCGGTTGGGGTATTGGTTTGGCGTTCAACTTTAGAGCTGCTTATTTTCCAGTGCAAAAGGATATGAGCAGCGAGAACAGCATTACCATACCCTAGCTCGAAAAAAGCAGAGCCAAACAAAAGCATGCCAATCTCTTCCAATAACTCGCTTGTATCAGCGCTTGCCGAAAATGGAATATTGGGTCAAGATTATGTGACTTACGCTGCTCTATGCTCATCACTCCCCAGGTCAGACGTTGACCGTAACACAACGTTGGTAATGGCCAAAAGAATTTATCCATGATTCTCCTTGTGAAATATGGTTCATATTTATTGCTAGTTTTTTTCCTAAAAAAGTTAAACCTAAAGCGTTTTTAAAAATACTAACTATCTATAATCTTTTGGGAATACTCACTATTAGAATAGTTGGCATACTTACTGCTCTTTATCGCTCTGGAAGATCATTTGAACTAAAGATTCCAGTGAAGATAAAGAAAACGGCCTTGGCGAAAATGGCAAATAGTGAAGAGATGGAAACGTAATTTTAGAACCATTTACTAGAAATCCGGATAGTCATTAGGGCTAGGGGGGAAACAGGATGAATATACGCGCTGAGCGGATCCTATTGTTTATTTCGATATTCCTATGTGTCAGTTTCCAAAACGCCAATGGCGCCATTTTGCCCGGTGATTTAAGCAAGTTTCATATCATTGGTAATGGCACACACGTAAAGAGCTTTGACTTCAGAATTGACGATATTGAATATGATGGCATACATTTGGGTTCAGTAACCACGCTCCGCAGACATGAAAATGGATCCTTTTCCATGCTTGGCAATGGTGGACAGTTGATTTACATTCATAACGGCATTCGTGTAAACGTAACCTCCGGAAGAGTGGCCCTGAGTTTTACGGGCGCCACCGGCGAAGTTGTTACATTAGCATCATGGGCCGGAAATATTTTTGAGTTTGATCCTGAATCATTCACAATCAATGCTTCAGGTACCAATAACAAGGATGTGGTTGTTATCATGGATGGCGAGGAATATCACATCCCACCAGGCAAACGCACCCAAATTGTAGAAATTGAAATAGTACAGGAAATCAAATCCCAAGATTCTAAACAGTATTTTCAAGGAACTACGCCGGTGGTTATATTCGGCAGTGCCCATTTGGATGTGACCAAAATCGATATTGGAAGCCTGCGTATTGGAAATCTTGCCATGAGGAAGAAGGATGATGCACATAATTTTTCCACCATCGTCCATGTTAACTATGATAAATACCCTGACTTGGTCGTTATATTTGACGATATTAGCCAATTTTTGTACAAAGATAACAGCTATGCCACACTCAAAGGCAATTTATCAGACGGCACCATCATAAATGGTAAAGACACCATTTCAATATCCAATTAATTTTATTCTGATATCGATATTAGATTCTGAAAAGATGGATCGTGACATTTAGGCCATCTGGAAAATTACAGTAAAGCAGAAATTTTTGCAGGGGAGGTGATGGAGATGTGCGGTAGATTTGTGGGATTCCGCAGCTTGGAAGAGCTAAAAGAAAATTTCCCTATTGATAAGGCGGACTGCGAGGTGACGGCCAATTACAATGTCGCCCCCTCACAGGAGATCCTGGCGATAATCAACATGGCCGGTGAAAACCGGCTCGACAAATTCCACTGGGGTCTGGTTCCTTTTTGGTCAAAGGACATTTCCATTGGAAATAGAATGATAAACGCCCGCTCTGAAACAATTGCCGAAAAGCCGAGTTTCCGCAATGCATTCAAGAAACGCAGATGTTTGATACTTGCAGATGGGTTTTATGAATGGAAAGGTGAAAAGGGCCATAAGCAGCCAATGTTTATAACCCTGCCGGACCGCAAACCTTTTGCCTTCGCAGGACTTTGGGAAACTTGGAATAAGAAATCTGATTCAGCGTCCATCTACAAGTCCTGTACCATCATAACCACCCAGGCCAGTGAAACGTTCAGTAAAATTCACCATCGCATGCCGGTCATCCTCAAATCGGAATTCTACGAACCCTGGCTTGATCCGCAGAATCATGACCTGGATGCGTTGAAGAACATTTTAAAAAATGAGATCCACACGGAACTGTTAAGCTGCCCTGTCTCGAAACAGGTCAACTCAGCAAGCCATAACAACCCTTCTTGTATTGAACCAATTGCTTAATCTTCCACGATTGCATCAGCATCTTTTTGGGCATCTACCCAATCACAATGTCCATCTATAGCTTCAATATAGTGTATGCACTTATCTGAAAAATCGGATTTATTGGCGAATGTACAGTGCCTGTGCCCGGACCAGGTCGTTCCCGCACCAAATTTCGATAGAATGCCTGGTACGCAAAAGTTTACCGGTTTGAGGTTCGTCTGGGGTCTGATCGAATTTAGAGATGTAGCCTTTATATTATCCGGTCTACGCATCGATATCCTCCAACATCATTTTCAGGTCTCATTTAATACAAACTGAAATGTGGAGAATCGGTTACATAGAATTAATTTTTTTTGACGCTTTACCAGTCAGTTCGGTTGTGCAAAGCTAATCTAACGTCCGTGACTGTATGTTGCTATCATGTCGCACCTCTCCTTTTAGTATTTAAGACGCGATCCTTCAGTATTATTTCTATTTTTCCCGGAGAACAGATCAAGAAGCAGCTCCATGTTCGGCCTCCCTTCTGGCGGCATATATTTCGCCTATTCCCAGAACCAAAGAGCAGAGGAACATCAACAATACGGAAAGGGCCGCAGCTCCCGGGAAATCCGTACCGGTTCCTGAAATCCGACTGAACAGCTGAAGCGGCAGGATGTTTAGCTGCGATCCAACCAGGGCCAAAGCTGTGCCGTAAGCGCCAATAGCCACGGCTGCCACGAGGCAGTAGGCTGCTACTGCGGTGGGAAGGACTTGGGGGATCATTATATCGAAAACGGCTCGCATCCTGCTGGCACCTAAGGATTCGGCAGTGATGAGCTGGTTCTTATCGAAATTTACCAGTACAGGCAAGATCATCAGTACCACTCGGGGTATCAGATAATACGAATAAGCAAAACCGAGTCCGGCCGGACTGTACAAAAAGCCGGACAGCGTTGCTGAATCCACACCTATCCCGGCAAGCAGCAGGGTTATAAAGCCGGAACGTCCGTATGAGAGAATGAACGCGTATGCGATAATCAGGCCGGAAAAAGTCAGCGGCAACGATATCCAGAACAAAAAGGCTGTTCTGGTTCGCTCGGACAGGCCCGAAAGATGCCATGCCACTGCAAAGCCGACCAGTAGGGAAGCCGCGGGTGTTACGGTACCCAGGATTACCGTGTTCCCGAGGCCTTTCCAAAAAACGTATTCTTGGAGGATTTTGGAGAACTCTGCTCCGCCGCCAGTGAAAGCCTCTCGGAGGACCGCCAACAAAGGCAGCACGAAAAAAAGAAGCCCAACAACGACGCCGGGGGCCGCCATGAGGGCCAGCCCCCCTTTTTTATAGTTTCGTGGTTTACTGGCCAAGGATTGCCTTTGACCAACCTTCATTGATATCAGGTTTGCGGGCGGCCGCCTGGTGTAAGTCCAAGGGACGCAACTGCGGCGTCGAAGGGAATCTGGATTTGATATCCGCCGGTAGTTCCACACCAGGGACAGATGGACGCACAAAACCTTCTGCGAAAGTCGTCTGGCCTTCGTTGGTCATGATGAAGTTGAGCCACAGTTTACCGGCGTTGGGATTCGGCCCGCCTTTAACTAAACTGATGGCATAGGGTGCCGCAACAGTGGCTTCTTGCGGAATGACGACTGCAATGGCGTCCCCAAGCCCGTCCTTATACTTGGCTTTCAACCCGTCGTTTTCATAGCCAATCCAGATGGGAATTTCACCTTTGACGAACTTGGCGTAAGGCGTGGTACCTTCTACGCGAAGCACATTGCCCGCCTCATGCATCTTGGCCAGAAATTCTATCCCCGGTTGAACATTGTTCATGTCTCCACCGGCGGCAAAATTAGCTGCAAAGGACAATACCTGCCCCTGGCCCGTGGAGCGAGGGTCCAGATAAACGATGCTCTTTTTGTATTCGGGTTTGAGCAGGTCTGACCAGGATTGAGGAACATCCTTGATCAGATTGGTATTGACCAGAAAAGCAATGGTAAGCTGATGAATGACAAACCATTCTCCTTGGGGATGACGGTAGACTTCATCGAAAAGGCGCACGCTGCCCATAAACCGGTCCCGTTTAACGACACCCCGGACCGTATTGGTGTTGTCGGGATGGGCGCCGATGCGGATACGCTCAGGGCGAACCAACACACCCACATTGTTACCTACCGGGTAGGAATGGGGTGCCGTTTTTAGCTCACCAAACGGAACTTTCACCGATTTGGGCGACCGGACAATACCTTCCCACAAATTGGACTTACCCACGAAACGGGCGACGCTGCGTGTTACCGGAAAATCATAGAGCTCCTGGGGGGGTGCTAGTTGGATCACCTTTCCCGATTCCATGACCGCGATCCGATCGGCCATGGAAAGGGCTTCCTCCTGGTCATGGGTGATATGCATCGTTGCAATATGGTATTCCCGCTGGAGCCGTTGGATTTCATCCCGCATTTCGCCACGCAAGCCTGCATCAAGTGCAGAAAGGGGTTCATCCAAGAGCAACGCCTTGGGTTGAAAGATCAGGGCTCTGGCAAGAGCGATCCGCTGTTGCTGCCCCCCGGACAACGTCAATGGATGGCGGTCTGCGAAACCTTTAAGGCCGACGCGCTCGAGAGCTTCTTCTGCCAACCGCCTTCTTTCGGCTATCGGGACCTTGCGGACCTTCAAGGGGTAGGAAATGTTCTGCCATGCCGTCATGTGTGGAAACAGTGCGTAGGACTGAAACACGATGCCCAGCTGTCTATCCTTGGCGGGAAGAGGGGTTACATCCTTCCCGTCCAGCAGAATAGCACCCTTCCGGGGCATCAAAATGCCGGCGATCAGTTTCAGCAGTGTCGTTTTCCCGGAACCACTTGAGCCGATGACGGCCAAAATCTCTCCATCTTTGATGGTCATGTTTACGTCAAATATACCCACATCGGTCTTGGGGTATATGTAAGTAACATTTTTTATTTGAATCGCCATGCTATTTCCGTCGATATCTGCTCGTTGACCTTGCGGTCAGTGCGCCGGAAAACGCTGCCACAATGGCCAGGGCGAGGAGCACCACCGTGGCGGCACAGGCAAAGCCCGTGGCCCCATAGAAGGCTTGTAACAGAACAACCGGATAATTTCGGCTTAAAAATCCGGCAATAAGATTAGACAACTGAAACTCACCGATGGACAGTGCTGCGACCATGATCAACCCCGAAGCAAGGCTGTGACGAACCAGAGGCACGATGATATCCATGAACCGTTCAAAGAAGGAGGCCCCCAAACATTCGGCCGCCAACTCCAGTTCATCCAACCGCAAATGACGCATATCGGACACCAAGGTATTCAAAAGGTATGGCAGTGTCAAGATCACATGCCCGGCGATAAGCAGCCAGATATTGCCCAGCCAGGGCAGGGCGTCGCTGGAAAACACCAAAATAAATCCAAAAGCGAGCACAACGGGCGGAACTGCGATGGGTAACAGGAAGGCGATTCGCCCGGCAATTTTTACCCCCTTGGAAGTGCCTTTGTGTAATGCGTAAGCTAAAGGCAGGGAAAGAAAGGTGGATAAAATGCAGG
>JARFPZ010000309.1 GCA_029288035.1 Desulfosarcina sp. | reverse complement strand
CTTAGCGAAGCTGCTCGACAAACGCCTCGACGCGTGTCTTCAGCTGGCCGACATCCTCCATGCTGTAATCGGTTTCGATGCGCAGGCAGGGGATGTTCTTTTCCTCCAACGCTTTTTCAACCGGTATGGCCTCCATTAAATATGGCTGGCAAAACTGCAGGCCGTAATGGATAACGCCGTCGGCCTTGTAGGCGGCGACCATTTCCTGGATATGATCCAAGCGGTCGGGATTGGGTGTAAAAATGGCGCAGTCCACCTGGAAATAGCGGTCGATGATGGCATCCAACATTGATACGCAGCCCGTGGACTTCACTCATGACAAAATCGAAATAGCCCATCCCCTCCGGCCGGTTTTGCTGTGCAAGATAATTGTCTTGATACGCCTGGCCCAGAACGCCCAATAGTGCGTCGTGCGCTGCTAGATCGAGCCCCAGGTCGACCCACATGGATCGGTAATCTTCACTCATTGTCAGCTCCTTTCAGTAGCAATAACGTGTGTTCATTTCGGTACATGAACCGAGATGATGCTATTTCCCAAAGTGTATTTTGGTCCGGGAGTGTTTGAATGGGCTGTCGCGGATGCAAAAGCAACGGACGGCCCAGAGACGATTAGGTGATGTCAGGTTGGATATGATTTTGGCACACGGCTTCGTCTAACAAACCCGGTTAGAAAATTAAAAAACCTCAGGTAAAGCCAAAATCATGAATCATGGTAAGCCTTGTAGGTAGAAATTAATTCTATTTTTATATATAGGTATTGACGATATGTCAAATAGGAATTTTAGATAGCTTTTTCTTGTTTAATAGGAAAATCCAATAGTACTTTGGAAATCTTGATTCATCTATCACACACAAATCCTACAAAATGGGAATGTTGTGAACGCCAATCAAAAAACATCAGTCAAGAAAAAAGTGAATTGAATGTTTAGAATGAAAACTATCAGGTCATTTTAATTTTGGAGCTAAAGATTACAACAAATTCAGCGATCACATAATGTTGAAGATTTTATGATTAAATCGATTCCTTCATAAAAGAAGGCATTATCCGGCCAGTGGATGCCGTAGCCTCCACCGCATACTTGCCAGTTTTTGCGTTGTTGCGCGGTAGCGTCAAGCAGCCGGGGATACCATGCCAAGGGCACGGTAATCGTACGTCCGTCAATCAAATCCACACTTAAATTGTCTTCGGTAAAATGCACATCTTTAACGCGTTCACCGGGTTTAATGTCCAGGGTATTCATCCCAAGCCTCCAAAAGATGCGGTTGGTTTTCTATAATGATCTTTTCTATATCACGAAGTTCTTTGGCACTAAAGCCCAGGTTGTCGGTGTGACCGCCAATCTGGACGGCAATGTCGGAATTCTGTTTCATGACGTCCGCAATTTGAACGAGGGAGGCGAAAAATTCGGGTTTGAGATCGGATTTGTCGAAGTCAAAATAGATGTTGTCAATGAGCCAGCAACCCCTGTCGTTCACCGGCGCTCCCATCGGTGTATTCGGGCACTGATCGATATCACCGGTAACACCATCCCCGTCGCTGTCGCCTGGTTTGGGTGGCGGAACAACTTCGGCTTTTTTCTCGACTTTGGCTAAAAAGACGGCCTCAACCCAGTCCGCCAGATTCTGCCGGGTATCCAGATTTTTTTCATGCTGGAATCTCCTTTCACTTTTAGAGGTGATGCTGAAAATCTTTTTACCTGGCAAAAGGTACCCAGTACTGAGTCATTTCTTTTAACATTTTTTGATTGTTGGCATCTGATAGAAAGCTATTTGCTGATTCTAAAAGTTCGGTATTGTCTTTTCTGACGCCCCAAGCCAAATTTTCTCTCGTTAAAAGGGCAAATAGGGCCGTCAATCCCTTGTCTTCATTTTCAGAGGCCATATAGAGAATCATGGGGGCATCATAGATAAACATATCAATATCCTTATCGATCACGGCCTCGACGGCAGCTTGCGGTGATGAAAATATTTCTTTGTTGACGTTGCTAAAACGTTCGTCTACGAAATATTCACCAAATGTATTTTTAACAACCCCGATGCCCGAGCTTGTAGCCAAAGAAAAAATGCCGGTGCTGAAGCGAACAGAATCTTCCCTGCGAATTAATGCCATCTGTCCACTTTCCAAATACCTTCTGGTAAACGCAATTCTGACTTCTCTTAGGGGGGTCTGAGTCATCCCGGACATGATGATATCAGTTCTGTTATCCAGCAAAGCCGGTATCTGATCCTCCCATTCAAGCTCAACAAATCGTAGGGATTTACCTAAATATTTGGCAAGTTCTTTTGCAAAATCAGCCTCCAGGCCAATGATCTTTTTTCCCTTTTTGAAGATGAGCGGCGGTGCATTTGGTGTAACCCCAACACGCAAAATATTGATGTCAGGTTTAATTTCGGTAGATTCAGCCGCCTTTTGGTCGGTTAGTGCACATCCCGTAATGAAAGATAGGCTTGCGACAAAGAAAATCAGAACCCCTAGGTGTTTGATGGTCAATTTCTTTGGCATTCTTTTTGTCCCTCCGATTCGATCGGTTCACCATACCATACACTTCAACCCCAATCGAGTTAAAAAACAATTGGGGGCTATTAGTATCGTTGGCTTGAGGCTGGGAGGCTGGAAAGCCTGGAGGTTCACAAGTTTTACATTATTTTATTACTTCTCCAACAACTCCCGGGCATGATCCAGTGTTGTCTGGGTGATTTTCTCACCGCCCAGCATTCTGGCTATCTCGCGGTAACGATCTTTTTTGCTTAGCTGTTGAATGGAAGTTCGGGTTCGGCCTGCATTAACTTGTTTGGTGATGCTGAAATGACGCTTACCGAATTTTGCGATTTGAGGCAGGTGGGTAATGCAAATAATCTGGTGATGGTGCGCCAGTTCGCGCAGTTTACGGCCGACCACTTCGGCCGTACCACCGCCGATACCGGCATCGACTTCATCAAATACGATGGTCTCCACCGCCCCGGTCTCCGACAAGATGGCTTTCAATGCCAGCACCACCCTGGAAAGCTCACCGCCTGATGCAATGCTCGCCAGTGGCTTTAATTCTTCCCCGGGGTTCGGTGCAATCATAAAGGTGGCACGGTCAACGCCGGTTTCAGTGATGGTATGATTGTCGGATGTCAGATAAATGCTTGCCTTCTCTTTCGGTGCGATGGGCCGCAGGATCACCTTAAAATCGGTATGAGGCATATTAAGGGAGTTTAATTCTGCGACCACCTTCAATGCGAAAGAATCGGCCGCCTTTTTCCTTTT
>JARFPZ010000176.1 GCA_029288035.1 Desulfosarcina sp. | reverse complement strand
GTGGGGGTACTCCGCACAACCCCACCTTTAAGGCCGTTCAGATCGCGGGTCCCTCCGGCGGCGGTCTGCCCGACTCGATTTTGGATACCCCCATTGACTTTGACTCGCTGAGTGCACCCGGCGACATGCGGGGCTCCGGCGGTATGGTGGTCGTGATTTAAGTTACCTTTACGGTGGACCTAACACGCTATTTTCTGGAGTTTACCCAAAAAGACTCCTGTGGTAAATGCACCTTCTGCCGCATCGGAACGTTTCATTTGCTCAAGATGCTGGAAAAAATTACCGAGGGCCAAGGCCGGGAGGAAGACTTGAAATCCCTGGCGCGACTTAGCGAAGACATCAAAACAGGTTCCCTCTGTGGGTTGGGCAAAACAGCCCCCAATCCGGTTTTAACCACTTTGCGATATTTTAAAGACGATTATGAGGCCCATGTGAAGGAAAAGCGCTGCCCCGGTATGGTCTGCCGGCCCTTGATCGCTTTTTACATCGATCTGGAAAAATGTGCCCGGGGCTGCGATGCCTGCGTGGGATGCTGCCCGGTGGAGGCGGTATTTACAACCAGCACCCGCAAAAAAGGCATCGACCAATCCCTGTGCGTCAAATGCGGGGAATGCGTGGTCGCCTGCCCCCCGGAATATGATGCCGTGCGAAGGGTATCCCCCCCGGCGCTGGCGCCGATCATCGAACGTCCCGCCCAGCCGGTGAAATAATCAGCGACCACCAGCAAAGATGGGGGTATGAGGATGGCCCCTTGAAGTGGTGAGGGCACCTCTTATGGTGGCCGCTGATTTTTAAATTGAAGGATACGGTCAATGATTACCTTGCGAATAGATGACCAAAAAATCGAGGTTGCTGAAGGTACGAATTTACTCCATGCCTGTCTGGCTAACGATATTTACATTCCGAACCTGTGCTACATTGAGGGAATGAAACATCCTCCTGTCTCCTGCCGCCTGTGTTTCGTTGAGATTGAAGGAAGAGACCATCCCGTTTCGTCCTGTTCGGTATGGGTTGGCGAGGCGTTGGTTGTGCACACCGACACTCCGACGGTCCGGCAGCTGCAAAAAACCGCCCTGCAACTGCTGCTTTCGGTGCATGACGTGGACTGTAAAAATTGCCCGGCCAATCGCAACTGCGCCCTGCAGGAAATGGCCAAATTCTTAAAAGTCGCTTTAAAATCCAAAAGCTTCGGTCGGCTGCTGAAAGAAACCCGGATTGACGAACGTCACCCCTTTTTGGAGTACTATCCGAACCGCTGTGTCCTATGTGGAAAGTGCGTTTATGTGTGCCGTCAGCATCAAAACCGGGTCGGATTAACCTTTGCCAAGCGCGGGATCGACACGGTCGTCAGCTTTTATGGTCGCCCGCATACCGAACCGCCTCCCTGTGATTCCTGCCAGGCATGTGTTGAGGTGTGTCCAGTGGCCGCTTTGCTTGCTAAATATTAAGATTTTACAGCAATTTTCGAATACTTCGCCATTGACTTGTTTCCACCCTGTTGAATTTTTAAAAAACAGTCAAGCCGTCGAGGATGACGTCGTAGTACTTTACTTCTTATCCTTGACAACACAGAATCTGAAGTCCTCCGGCGTTCCCGAAGGGTAAACAAAGGGGTTTATAAGCACGTATCTTGGACCGGCAAAAGAGGAAAAGTGGCACTGCCTTTTGTAGGAAAAAAAATTATATCACCGGCAATTGTGGCAAGTGGTCGAAGTGGGTATCACGCGTGAATAATAATAGGTCATGTTGAAGGGCCAGGGCGGCTATCCATAAATCGTTGCTCGGTATGGGCGTGCCTTGTTTTCTGAGTTGCCTAAAAAGCCGAGCATATTGATGTGTCGTATCCTCATCGGCAAAAAGCTGTTGAACGCGGGGGCTGTTAAGGAACCGTGTCAGCGTCTGCTCGTTTTTGTAACTCCGCGTTCCACAGGCAAAACCTGCCCGAAGTTCACCGAGAACGATAAATGGAATCATGATTTCAGCGGCCCGCCTGATCACATGCACAGCTTGCGGTGCCCCTTCACAAAAATCCTGATAACGATTGCTGTCCACCAGAATTCTCACTTCCAGAGTTCCTCGTCAATGGACTCGAAAGCCTCCATGGCGGCGTCGAAGTCAGGGTCGGCCACCCAAGATCCCGCCAATTCGTCGAGATCATGATATTCCACCGGCTCATCCGCCATACCGACCCCGCGTTTGAGAACAGACAGTAAAACAGCGTTGAGGCTTTTATGGGTCTTTTTTGCCTGTTGTCGGACGAGCCGATCAACCTGTTCAGGAATGTTCCGAATTGTGTATTGCGTTGTTTTCATGCCTGCAATGTATATAATTAGTGCAGGCATGTCAAGAGCAAATATTTTTCACCGCCATGAGATTGAGTTATTACTTAATTTATCCTCCCCCCTAACTTTCCGGATTCGGCAGTTGATACCTTTTAAATTCGGCGTGCCAAACTCCCGTCCTAGATTATCGGTGGCGGTCAGAATATTGAAATTGGACCGATCCCATTTATAGAGTGCTTCCGGTTTTTCTTCCGGAAACCACCAACCGTATGCGGCATAAATCACCCGCGGGGCAACCGCTTCGGTCAAGTGGGCGACTTGGATGATCCGGCCGTGAGGGGTTTCAATGATAATTTCATCATTATTCTGAATGCCGCAGTCGGCGGCTGTTTCGGGATGGATCAAGGCCTGCGGGTGTGGTAGTTTCTTTCTCAGTTTTTCCAGCCATCGATATGAGGAGTGCAGATAATAACGGCTTTTCGCACTGGTTAAAACCAGAGGATATTCGGGATCTTCAGGCACTGGGTACCCATTGAAATCTGGTAGCGGTGAAACCTTCAATTTCGCTGCCCGGCTCAAGGACAGCTCAACTTTGCCGCTGGGGGTTTTAAATCCTGAAACGTTGTATTTTTTAAATTGATCCGAGCCCTTTAAATATCCTTGTTCGGCAAATTGGCCGAAATCTAATCCGGATGGTGCCAAAAGCGTTTCTAAAATATCGTTATAGTCTTCATACCAGTGCGCGGCAGGGCAAAGGGATTTACCCAACTCGTTTAGGATCTTGATATCCGGCCAGCATTCTTCCGGAGCATCCACGATCTTGGGACGTGCCAGGATATATCCATGTCCCAGGCCGTAGTGTCCGATATCGTTAAATTCGAAATGAGTGGCGGCCGGCAAGACGATGTCGGCCAGTGCAGCGGTGGGTGTCATAAAAATCTCGGATACCGCCAGAAAATCAAGTTTCATCAGGGCAGCATGGGTTTGGCGACTGTCTGCATAGGCAAGCATCGGATTTGCACACTGCACGTAAGCAGCTTTTACCGGATACGGTATGCCTTCAAGCACCGCTTTGCGAAACAATGCCGGCGGGACAGTCATCAGCTTGGGTATGGTGTCGTGATACGCATGGATCATTTCGGTTCGTTTGGAAGGCAGCAGATCGGCCCGAACAAACTTACCCAGACTCAATATATTCGGTTCATTGGCCTGAATATTGCCGCCGGGAACATCCAGGTTAGCACATATGGCCATCAAACAAATCAGTGCGCGGGCGGTATCAAAGGACTGGATGTTTTGTTCGATGGGATTTCCCCAGGCGATGGCGGCCGGTTGGGACCGGGCATATGCTCTGGCGCTTTTCCTGATCAAACCTGCAGGGACCCAGGTTATTTGTGCCATTTTTTCCGGTGTAAATGATCGCACATGGGCGGTAAGGTCACCAAAACCATGCGTCCATTTGTTTACAAAATTTCCATCAAACAATTCTTCAGTGATAATTACATTTAAAAATGCCAACGCCAGGGCACCGTCCGTGCCCGGTCGGATTTGCAGCCAGTATTTGGCTTTTTGCGCCAATTCCGTTCGTCGGGGATCCACCACAATTAATTGGGCGCCCTTTTTAATCTGCTCCAACAGCAGGCTGCAAATTTGGCCTTCTTCATTGGTGCTGGTAGGATTGCTGCCCCAAAGCAATACGAGTTCATTTTTATGATGAAAATCAGCAACCGGATAAAAGCCGCAGGTGTGAAGCCCGCTGATCTCCCGCGGTGCATGACAAACATCCTGCACCACGACGACGTTGGGAGAGCCGAAGGTGTTTGCCAGGCGGATCAGCACAAAATGCTCCAATCCCTTGGGCATACCCTGACAAAATGCCACCGCCCGTGCACCCAGGCGATCTTTGACGTCCTGAAGTTTTTCACTGACCAGCGCAATGGCGTCACCCCAGGATATTTCCTGCCATTGGCCCTCTCCCCGGCGACCTTTGCGTTTTAGAGGATGCTTGAGGCGCAGCGGATGCGTGAGTTTATCGGCGGAAGCTAGTCCTTTAGGGCAGATGTAACCTTTATTCAAATATCCGTCCGAATCCCCTTTGATCGTTTCAATTCTGCCGTCTTTAACCCCTACGTTCAATGTGCAGCCACCATGGTCCATCCTGGCGCAGTGGGTTTTAATCCACCGAATTTGATCTGACATCTTAACTACCTCTCTAAGAGAGTGGGTTTCGTAATTAGAACTTCTGCCCTTCGTTCTCTGTTTCGACCAACTTGCTTTGAGTGATCAATTTCATAGGTATAGGTATCCTTTTTATAAATTTGCTTCAAGAAATATTTCATGGTCTTATCAACATATTCGTTTATGGCATTCTAACCTAACGGTATTTTAATATGGGACACGGATTTTCACGGATGTCCACAGATATGAACTTGCATGTCTATCGTCAAGGCCCTAATCCGGACAAGTCGGATAACTACCCTGATTTTTCCCAGAACTTCCGATCCATATGAACATTTCCGGGAAGGGTGGACGTAACGGCCCAGTCCAGAAGCCGGGTGCCCTCGCAATAATAGATATTGGGTTGGGTATTTACATGGGGCGCATTCACTCGCACCAGTTTTTCTCCCTTGATCATCCGGCTGACCTCGCTAGCCGGATCATGGATATCACCGAAGGTGCGGGCTCTGGTCGCGCAGGTCACCACGCAGGCAGGCTTTTCTCCGCGCTTTAGACGATGTTCACAAAAATCACACTTGTCGGCGATGCGTAAAGCCGGATTACGATAGCGGGCCCCGTAGGGACAGGCCGTCACACAGTTGCCGATTTTGGGCAATGGCAACCAGGTCCAGGTTTTTTAACCGCAAACCCGGCGGCCGGCGGTGCTTTTTTGTACTTTCCGGTGGTGTCGTGACAAACCAGGCGGTCGATTTTCGACATATCATTAAAATCAAAGTTTGCATCCTCCCACCCGTAACCGATATGGCAGCTTGTGCATCGCGGCCAGTTTCCGTTCAGGTTGATGCAAAAATCAGCGACCACCAGCAGAGCTGGGGGTATGAGGCAGGTCCCTCGAAGGGACCGGGGCTATGCTCTGCTGGTGGTCGTTGATTTGTGAAAAGAATTTTGGCTTCATGTTGCTATTTCTGGTATCTTGTGCCTTGACATAAATTGTGAAGATTCTTTTAATCATGTCATTGTCTGTTTTGTCCGCTTTGACGAACAATTGCGCTGCTGACATCTCAAATTAAATCGGATAAAAGTCAGCTAAAATTCT
>JARFPZ010000168.1 GCA_029288035.1 Desulfosarcina sp. | reverse complement strand
AAATATCTTTGGGCGATTCGAGATAGGTATCGATAATTCGTCGCCACTCAGCTTGGGGGGCGATCGCTGCAGGCGGCAGTTCGAACTCAAGTGCTTGCCGGTAGGCATTGAAAATGATGTGAAACAGCACGTCGCCTCCCTGGACCGTAAATGCAAGGCTGTGAGAATGATCGCTCCAATCCGGCCGATTCAGTTTTATGCCATGCCAGTCGATCTGAGCGATTTGCAACAGCTGGTTTAGACTCAGGCCATGATCCTCCTTGAAGACGTCGAGACTTAAACGCAGGCAAATCATCTTTTTTACGAAACGGTAAAGGTCGCCGTGTCGATCCAGCAGGTTCCAGTCGAGCCAATTTATCTCGTTGTCCTGGCAATACGCATTGTTATTTCCCAGTTGCGTCCGACGGATCTCGTCTCCCATCAGTATCATCGGAACACCCAAGGCCAACAGGTTGATGGTGAAATAGTTTTTCACCTGACGATTGCGTAGCTGCTCGATGGCGGGATCGTCACTGGGGCCTTCGACGCCGCAATTCCAGCTCAGATTGTGATTATGGCCATCCCGGTTGCCTTCGCCGTTGGCTTGGTTGTGCTTTTGGTTGTAGGATACAAGATCGTTGAGGGTAAAGCCGTCGTGACAGGTTACAAAATTGATGCTTTGTTCCGGCTCTCGTTCTTCGTGGCCGTATAAGTCGGGACTGGCGAAAAATCTGGCGGGCAGATTACCCACGGATCCCCGGTCACCTCTGAAGAAGCTGCGAATGTCATCCCGGAACTGCCCATTCCACTCTTTCCAGCGATCACCGATGAAACTGCCCACCTGATAAAGACCCGCAGCATCCCAGGCTTCGGCGATCAGTTTGGTGCCGGCCAGAATCGGATCGGATTCTATGTCCCACAGAATCGGCGGGTTGGCCAGCGGTTGGCCGGCCGCATCCCGCGATAGAATCGACGCCAGGTCAAAGCGAAAGCCATCGACATGCATGACCTCCACCCAGTAGTGCAGGCTGTCCAAAATTAAACGACGCACGGTGGGGTGGTTGGCGTTAAGGGTGTTGCCGGTGCCGCTGTAGTTGGCGTAGTGGACGTTGTCGGGCTCCAGAATATAGTAGTCATCGTTTTCCAGCCCCCGGAAACAGAAGGTCGGCCCCAGATGATCGGACTCGGCGGTGTGATTGTAGACGACATCCAAGATGACTTCAATGCCGGCCCGATGCAAGGCCTTTACCATATCGCGAAATTCATCCAGCGGACCCAAGGGATCCTGTCGGTAGCTGTAACCGCGATGGGGAGCAAAAAAGGAGACCGGGTTATACCCCCAATAATTGGTCAGCCCCTCGGGCGCTTCGGTTTCGTCGAATTGGAAAACCGGGAGTAGCTCCACCGCCGTTACCCCCAGTTTCTGAAGATATGAGATCTTTTCAATCAACCCGGCGTAGGTTCCCCGTCTAATTGGTTCAACCCCGGAACTTGGGTGAAAGGTAAAGCCCTTCACATGCATTTCATAAATGACGGTCCGACCAAATGGACGTTTCAGCGTCACGTCGCCTTCCCAATCATAACGATGGGGATCCGCAGCCACACTTTTCATGGCGAAATGTGTATTATCGCCGGGATTGAACGCTGCGTCGCGATGGTACCGTTTAGGGATCATGACCCCTTTGCCATAGGGATCCAATAAGACTTTATCCGGATTAAAGCGAAGTCCTTTGGCTGGATCAAAGGGGCCATGGGCACGATAAGCATATAGTTGGCCGGGCTTGATGTCGGGTACAACCACGTGCCAGTAGTGAAAGGTCCGGTTGGCTCGCGGATCGAGGGATATCACCCGGGCGGGCTGAGCGTCATCGACGGCATCGAATAGCAGCAAGTCCATTGCAGTGGCATTTTTGGAAAAAATGCTGAAATTGACACCATCCGAATACACGGTCGCACCGAGCGGAAAACTTCGGCCTATCTGCTTGTTTGCAGCGGCAACTTCTTTCACGTTCAACTCCAAAATTAATGAATAATACCTACTTTTTTCGCAGCCGTTACGTCTCTTCTTACAAGGCGGTTTTTTTCGACCCTCAAATTTCAAGCGGTGCCAGTTCAATTGGCACCGGCCGGGCGTGCCAGATGTCTTCGCAGTATTGCCGGATGGAGCGATCGGATGAAAATTTACCCATGCGCGCCACATTGAGGATTGCTGCCCGGGTCCACAGGTTTTGATCCCGGTAAAGTTGGCTCGCTTGATCCTGACATTTAATATAGGATCGATAATCCGCCAGCACCAGGTATTCATCCCACTGCAGCAAGGCCCGCACCAGGGGCTCAAACATTTGGGTGTCTCCGCGGGAAAAGACCCCCGAGCGAATCTGGTCCATCGCCCGGCGCAAGGTCTTGTCCGAATCATAATATTCTCCGGGGTTGTAGCCGCCAGCCTTGCGCTCTTTGACCTGCTCGACCGTCAGGCCGAACAGAAAGAAGTTGTCAGCCCCAACTTCTTCGCGGATTTCAATATTGGCACCGTCCAGCGTACCAATGGTTAAGGCACCATTCATGGAAAATTTCATATTGCCGGTTCCGGAAGCCTCCTTACCGGCCATGGAAATCTGCTCCGACAAGTCCGCCGCCGGATAAATCAACTGACCGCTTTTAAGATCAAAGTCCGGTAAAAACACCACCTTCAAGCGTCCCCCAACATCTGCATCGGTGTTGACCACTTCGGCCACGCCATTAATTAATTTAATAATCAGTTTTGCCAGGTGGTAGCCGGGCGCTGCCTTGCCGCCAAAGATAAAGGTGCGCGGGGTCACATCGGCCGCCGGGTTTTCTTTGATTTGGTTGTAGAGGGTGATGATATGCAGTACGCTAAGATGCTGGCGCTTGTACTCGTGAATACGCTTGACCAGAATATCGAAGAGAGAATCCGGATCCGTCTCTATCCCGGTGCGTTCCCTGACAAGCTCGGCCAGCCGGAGTTTATTTTCACGTTTGATCGATTGCCACTCACTTTGAAAATCCTGCTGCTCGGCAAACGCTTCCAGACCCCGCAGTTCATCCAGGTTTTTTATCCAGCCATCGCCGATGTGACGGGTGATCAGGCGGCTGAGCCCCGGATTGCTCAATGCCACAAATCGGCGTGGGGTTACCCCGTTGGTTTTGTTGCTGAACTTTTCCGGCATCATTTCATAAAAATCACGCAGCACATCCTTTTTGACCAGTTCGGTGTGCAGGGCTGCGACCCCGTTGATGGCATGGCTGCCGACGCAAGCAAGATTTGCCATGCGCACGCTTTTGAGCCCGTTTTCATCGATCAGAGACATGCGGGCCAGGCGGTCATTGTCGCCGGGGAAGCGCCGTTCAACGCTCTCCAAAAAGCGCTGGTTGATTTCGTAGATAATTTCCAAATGACGAGGCAGGACCCGGGCAAACAACGGCAGCGGCCACTTTTCGAGGGCTTCCGGCAGCAGGGTATGATTGGTATAGCCGCAGGTCTCCACCGTGACATGCCAGGCCTGGTCCCATTCCACCCGGTGTTCATCCACCAGCAGCCGCATCAGCTCGGCCACCGCGACGGCCGGATGGGTGTCGTTGAGTTGAACGGCCCACAGCTTATGCAGGTATTCCAGTTGGCCACCGGCCTGGCGGTGTATGTCGATGATGTTTTGCAGTGAGCACGAAACCATGAAATATTGCTGCTCCAAGCGCAGTTGTTTGCCGGCGATCGGTTCGTCGTTGGGATAAAGGACCTTGGTCAGGTTTTCGGAGGCCACCTTTTCATCCACCGCACCGTAGTAATCGCCGGTATTGAAGGCTTGAAAATCGAATGATTCAGCGGCCTCGGCTTTCCAAAGGCGCAGTGTATTGCAGGTATTGACACGATAGCCGGATATGGGCGTATCGAAAGGGGTTCCTTTCACGACCCGATCCGGTATCCAGCAAACCTGCTCTTTGCCGTCGGCATCCCGGATTCGTTCCGTGTGACCGCCTAATTTGACTTCGAAGTGATTTTCCGGCCGGGGAATTTCCCAGGGATTGCCCAAATGCAGCCAGTTATCCGTCATTTCCACTTGCCAGCCATCCCGGATAGCCTGGTGAAAGATGCCGTGCTCGTAGCGCAGGCCGAAGCCGATGGCTGGCACCTCAAGGGTTGCCAGAGAATCCAGATAGCAGGCTGCCAGTCGGCCTAATCCGCCGTTGCCTAAACCGGGCTCCTCCTCCTGTTTGAGCAATTCATCCAAATTCTGACCGGTGGCTGCGACCGCCTGACGGACCGGATCTTCAATCCCCAGATTGAGCAGATTATTGCCCAGATGCGGCCCCATGAGAAATTCCGCCGATAAATAACAGACAATTTTAACGTCTTCCTGCAGCCAGGTTTCCACCGTTTTGACCCAGCGGTGCAAGAGTCGATCCCGCACGGTGTAGGCCAGGGCCATGTAATAGTCGTTGGGGGTGGCGATCCCCGGAAATTTTCCCTGAATATAAAACAGGTTATCGAGCACCGCCCGGCGCAAGGTCTCATGGCTGGTGCCGGTGCGGTCGTCTTCGACCAGAACGTGCTGACGCGATAGTATTTCATCAGAAGGTGACATCATATGGTCCTTTCATGGATTCAGGTTAACAAGAAGTTATCTTAGCGGAAAAAGCATCGGAACCGCCAAAAGGGTCAAGACCATGACAAGCAGCTGCAACGGAATGCCGATTTTTACGAAATCATTAAATTTGTAACCACCCGGTCCTAAAACAAGCGTATTGACGGGAGATGCCACCGGCGTTGAAAAGGCCGTTGAGGCTGCTATGGCCACGGTCATCAATAAGGGATAGGGTGAAATTTCCATATTGGCGGCCGCCATGGTGGCAATGGGGGCGACCAGAACGGTTGTGGCCGTGTTTGAAATCACCTGACTGAAAATGGATGTCAGCAAAAATAAGCCGGTCATCAGCGCAAGCGGCCCCAATTCCCCAAGGCTCCCGACGAGCCCGTTGACGATGAGCTCAATGCCGCCGGTCTTTTCAAGTGCCGTCGCCATTGGCAGCATGCCGGCAATCAGCACCAAACTTTCCCAATTTATAGAAGCATAAGCATTCTTCATACTGACGCAACGTGTAAATACCATCATTAAAGCTGCCAACAACACGGCCGCAACACTTGGCATCAGCTTAAACGTCATGAGCAGCAACATTCCCCCGATGATACCCAAGGCCCAGGGCGCCTTGTCGCGATTCGGGGCAATTTCATCCATTTCGCGCGGGAGGTTTAACACTAAAAAATTTTCATGTTCATCCTGCAATAGCGCAATTTTCCGCCATAGGCCCCCGACCAGCACGGAGTCGCCGAATAAAAGCTTGGTTTGAACCAAATTTCCCTTTAGTGGGGTACCGTTACGAAGAATTCCTAACACCGTCAGGCCATATCGCTGGCGAAACCGGTTTTTGCTTAATGTACGACCGATAAGCGTCGATCGAGGGGTTAGCAGCACTTCTGCCATTCCAAGCTCTTGGGCCGCAAAACTACCATACTCCTTTTCTATATGAAGATCTTCAAGCTTCTCGGTCCGAACTATCCGATCCAACTCTCCGGCCGTATCTACCACCAGAAGCGTATCGGCGACTCGTAATTCTGTCTGCGTTCTGGCAGGCATGATCTTTGTGCGTCTTTGTTGTTGCCGTTCGATACCCAAGACAGTTACGCCGTACCGGCTTCGCAGCAATGCCTGCGCCACTGTCATTCCTGCAATGGCAGATTCGCCGGTAATTCGGAGGCGATGAAATCGATCGTAAATGTCATAGGCTTCGATCAGATCCCGCAATGAAAGGCGATTCTTCACCGGTTTGCGGGATTCACTGATATCTGGAAAGAGCCGTTTTCGGCCCCAAAACACCATGTAGACAATTCCTGTAATCAGCACCAATAGGCCGATGGGTGTGAATTCGAAAAAGCCGAAACCTTCCAATCCTTCCCGGGTTAATTGCGTGCTGACGACCAGATTGGGCGGTGTGCCGATAAGGGTTAACATTCCTCCAATCAGCGAGGCAAATGCAATCGGCATCAACAGGCGAGATGGTTGAATACCTGCTTTGGCCGCTAAATTTAAGCTAACCGGAATAAAAATGGCCACCGCACCGGTGGAACTCATAAAAGCCGACAATCCGGCCACCACCAGCATCAACAGAATCATCATCCGGGTTTCTGATGTTCCGCCCGCCCGCATCAACCAGTTGCCGATGGCGAAAGCAACCCCCGTGCGGAAAAGTCCTTCTCCGACCACAAACAGCCCGGCGATCAATATCACCACCGGATCACCAAAACCTGCCAGCGCTTCATTGGATGACAGAAGACCGCTGAGCATGAGGGCCAGTATGACCAAAATGGCCACAACGTCAAGTCGCAGGCGATCGCTGACAAACAAAATGATCGTTACGAATAGAATGAGGAAGACGAACAGGGTTTCACCCGCCAATTTTTATCTCCTTTGAGACGCTGTGATCAAGTCGCTGCATGTTACCAAAAACTTGGTTATCACGAAAGCACGAAAGGACGAAGACAAGAAAAAAGATTGACAGCTTGAAAACGAATTTGGTATTCGGTTTAAGTTATTCATATTCCATCAAAATATTATATCGGCTTGGGACTGCTGTCGATCAGCCTCTTGACGCTGACGCTCATTCTCAATTCCAGGATCGGCCTGTTTCTTCAGGCCATGCGTGAGGACGAAGACGCTGCTGCGACGCGCGGCGTGAATACAGTTTATTA
>JARFPZ010000145.1 GCA_029288035.1 Desulfosarcina sp. | reverse complement strand
TGTTGTGACTGAGTAATATCGATAGGTTATCCCTTTAGTAGGAAGTATAATCACCGGCTTTTGTGAATTAAATTTCATAAAACTGAGGAATTTATTTCCTACCTATAAGAACTTTATTGTCGGGAGAAAGCAACGCTGGGTTCACCTAACTTGCCACAATCTGAAATCGTAAACTTACTGAAATTTATACAGATTTCAAAGAATGGCGTTTTATCAATAATTGCCCTATCACAAAAGAAGTGATTTAGCAAAGTTCTTATGAATATCGTAAAAATTCTAAAGTCTTAACAGCTCAGGTGTGATAAAAGTATATTCTCAATTCGTCCAAAAAATTAATGTCCTCATTCTCGGTGGGCGCTTCCAACAACATTGCCGGCGGTATCCCGGCCGACATGTGGCCCAAGATGTGTACGAACTGTGGTCCGTCACCGGCGGAATATAACCAGAACTAAGTGCTCCTATTCATAATTTCGATAACATATTCGCCGTAATTATTGTTCCTGAAAAGGACTCTGAGTGATGAATGGATTCGATCTATAATTTATTGTTTTGACAGGATTCATAGGATTAAGGAGATTTTATTTTGGCCTACGGCAAGATACCCATAGGCCGAAGGCCTTTTTATCCAGATAATCCTGTAAATCCTGTCTGATATTTGTCCGTTTTAATTAGAATCCATTCCTCAGATTTTACGTGACTGTATTCATAAATCTATGTCCTAAGTCCGGTATTGACCATTTCATATTTACTCTTTACCTTTAGGTTTGACCCGCGCGGTGGCTTGGGCGTGAAGCGGATCGTCCGGCCAATAATGTTTGGGGTAGCGCCCCTTCAGCTCTTTTTTTACCTCATGATAGCCGGACTGCCAGAAGCCCGCCAGGTCGCGGGTAATCTGAACCGGGCGACCGGCCGGCGAAAGCAGGTGAATCAGTAACGGCTGCCGGCCGCCGCCCACCGAAGGCGTTTGCTCCAGACCGAACATCTCCTGCAGGCGCACCGCCAAAACCGGTAGATCGTCCGAATAGTCGATGGGAATCCGCGAACCGCTCGGCACGGCCAGATGGGTGGGAGCCAGTTCATCCAGCAGTCGATGTTGCCGATAGGGTAGCAAACTGTATAAGGCCGCTTTAAGATCGACCCGGGTCAGGTCACGCAGCCGGGTCATTCCGGTTAGATAAGGTGCCAGCCATTGCATCAGCCGCGATTCGAGACCCTCATCGGTGACATCTGGCCACTGCTGCTCATCTCCTGAAATCCGTCGCAAAAAACAAACGCGCTCCCGCCAGCGCTTCAGGGCCTTGGTCCATGGCAGGCACTGAAGTCCCTGCTCTCGAATACCTTTGAGCAGTGCCTCTAAAACCAGTTGAGAATCGGGCTCAGCCAACGGTTGGCTGCGAAGCGTTAGGGCGCCCAGTTTTAATTCGCGATGCGCAGCGACCGCCAGGCGGTCGGGATCCCAGCCCACTGTTTCCGTCCATCTGAGCTGCTCGGCAAACTGTTCCAAGAGTATCTCCATGCGATAAGCAGCGGCCTTAAAAATGCGTGCCTCCCGGCGTTTACCGTCCAGCTCGACCGCTACGAGGAATTCCTCGGCCGCCAGCGGTGCAGTTGGATCGATATAGGCACCGCGTCCGTTGGCCAGCAGGAACTTTCCCCGTGCACCCGGTCGACGCCGGGCGATCCGATCCGGATAGGCCCAGCCCAATATCCGGCCGATGGAAACGGCATCACTCTCGCCGGTGTTGCATCCTATCTGTCGACGAAGTTGATCCGCCGTCCGGATCACCCGGCGGAGAGCGGAAGCGTCGACGGTTGCGCCTTGAATTGTTAGGGGTCGATGGTGCCGCCAGGCCTGAAGCAGATCCAACCGGAAGCGCATGTCTGCATCCTGCAGGCCGGGATCAAAACGAACCACATCGCGTTCGCCAAGCAGGGCCGCCAGATCGCAGGCTATCTCTCCATGTCCGAGACGATCCGCAGCAACCAGCATGTGGGCCAGCCTGGGATGCATCGGCAAGAGGGCCATTTGCCGACCGTGATCAGTAATCCCGAAATCAGGATCAAGAGCGCCGAGAGACTGGAGAAGCCCGCGGGCGCTGTCAAAAGTCCCCTTGGGTGGCGGATCTGGCCATTGCAGCTTGGCGGGATCGTCCACCCCCCAGAGTGCCAGCTCCAGGACCAGGCCGGTCAGGTCGGCCGTTCGTATTTCGGGTCGCTGCGCCGGAATGAGCGTGGCGTGCATTTCCCGGGACCACAGACGTAGACAGATGCCCGGTCCCATCCGCCCGGCGCGCCCCCGCCGCTGGTCGGCCGATGCCCGTGACACCGGGACAGTGACCAGGCGAGTCAGGCCGCTGCGCCGCTCAAAACGCGGCACACGTTGCAAACCGCTGTCCACCACGATCCGAATGCCTTCTATGGTCAGGCTGGTTTCAGCGATGGAGGTAGACAACACGATTTTACGCCGTCCCGCAGGTGGCGGTGCAATGGCCTGGTTCTGGGCGCTGTGTGTCAGGTTGCCGAAAAGCGGGGCAACGATCCACTGCGAGCCCAGCCGGGCTTTCTCCAATCGTTGCGATAGTTGACGAATCTCGGATGCCCCGGGCAGAAAAACCAGAATACTGCCCGACTCGCTGCGGGCAGCGGAAAGCACCACATCACAGAGCATATCAATAGATGCTGTCGGTGTGTGACGGCCGACATAACGGGTTTCAACGGGAAACTCCCGCCCTGCACTGGTAAGCACCGGAGCGTTGCCCAACAGGGCGGCGATTGGGCCGGCATCGATGGTGGCGGACATGATCAGCAGCCGTAGATCCGGGTTCAACACCCCCTGCATGTCCAAACACAGTGCCAGACCCAAATCGGCATCCAGGCTTCGCTCGTGAAATTCATCGAAGACCACCAGCCCGATACCTTCCAGAGAGGGGTCGTTTTGCAGCCTTCGGGTCAGCACACCCTCGGTGACCACCTCAATGCGCGTTGCGGCGCTGACACGACTGTCCAATCGAACCCGGTAGCCCACCGTTTGGCCGACCTTTTCACCAATTAGATCGGACATGCGCATGGCCGCCGCCCGGGCTGCCAGTCGGCGAGGCGCCAGCATAATGATCTTGCGACCTCCCAGCCAGGGTGCTTTTCGCAGGAAAAGGGGGATGCAGGTCGTCTTGCCGGCGCCGGGCGGCGCCTGCAGCACCGCACAGGCATTGCCTGCCAGTGTAGATTGCAAGCGATTCAGGATCGCCGCTATGGGAAGGTCTTTCCACGGTATTCCGTTCAAATCATATTAATTCCTTAGAGTAGATTCATTCGATCATGACCGGTAAGTGATTCATAAAAATGTCAAAAAACAGTTCGATATGCAAGGATTTGTGCATTGCCCAGTGAAGTTGTTCCCTGAACGACGTCATCGGTTAAAGTAGGTGGATAGTGTTCGATTTATAACCCTACTGTCGCAACTCCCTATTGTTGTTGAACACGAAGGCCCGGTAAGACAAATGAAAGATTTATTGGCATTGGGAAGGGCATGCAATCTTTCCAGCTATGATGCGGCTTATCTTGATCTATCCATCAGAAAAGATTGTCCCATAGCGACATTGGATAAAAAATTAATTGAAGCTGCTAAAAAAGTTGATGTAACAATTCTTGAATTTTAGCTCGAATTCCGATTCTTCCTGCTAAAACCATGAAGGTGGGCATAGTCTTACACTCAATCCCCTTTTTCAAAGATTTGAGAAGCCCGATGATTTAAAACAATTTTTTTCCAACCTTTTGAATATACTATTTATTCTGTTCAAGACCAAATGTTGGATCAATTAATGAGATTGACTTTAAAAGCATCTTGACAGGCCATGCAGCATAAACTAAACTAAGTTTAGTTTATGCAGGGAGGTACCAAATGCGTCAAGTCAATATTCATGAAGCAAAAACTCACCTATCAAAACTTATCGCTGATGGGAAGGAAGTTGTCATTGCCCGCTACGGCGAACCCGTGGCCCGCCTGGTTCCTATAAGGCCTCCAGCGGATAAGAGGGTTCCCGGCTCTGCTCGCGGTAAATTTACGGTTCCGCCGGAATTTTTTGAGCCGCTGCCTACGGAATTGCTAAACGCTTTCGACCCGGAATAATGATTTCGTATCATGAAACTATTATTGGATACCCATGCCTTTCTCTGGTGGATCACAGACGATCCCCAGCTATCAACCAAAGCGCGTGAGCTCATTAGTGACAGTCACAATACCATGTACTGGAGCGCTGCAAGTTCATGGGAAGTTTCGATTAAATATGCATTGGGACGACTGCCGCTGCCTGAAACTCCGGAAGAATTTCTACCGGTAGAGCTCGGAAAAAATCGCATTGAATCACTTTCGGTGATTGATGTTCATGCTTTCCAGGCAGGTCGCCTGCCACGCCATCACGCAGACCCCTTCGACCGCATGTTGGTGGCTCAAGCCCAGATAGAATCGTTGGAGATTCTTACCAACGACCGGAAGCTAAGTCATTATGAGGTTGATATCCATTGGTAGATCATTAGCTCCGATGGTAATCTACTCAAAAGGCTTCGGGATGATCAGCAGTTTGAGGTTACTGTTCAGCGAGCGTGGGATGCACAGCTGCCGCTTTTGTCCGCCGGCAAGTCTCACAGAGCAAATTAAGAATTTTTTAGCCGGCCACCAGAAAGGTTTGCTAAATAATCAATATTGCAATTCAAGGTTTGACGCCTCTATTCCCCTAAATTCAGCAATCTGTTTTGCTCTGTGTCTTAGTGCCTTTATGGCCATAAAATAAATTGACTAAACTTGAAAAATATCCTACCTCCACGCTGGCCATATTTTTATTCAGAGATTGAACCAAATTCTAATATCACAGGAGAATACCATGTCCTACCGTGAAATAAAATCCGCCGTTGCGGTTGCAGAGGAAGATGTTCAGCAACTTCAAAAAACTGTAAAATCGATTCTATCCAAAGTCAAGACGGATGGTGACAGCGCCATAAGGTATTATGAGAAAAAGTTTGATGACTTTGACCCGCCCTCTTTCCGTATCAGTGAAGAAGAGGCCGCCAAGGCCGGCGAAGAATTACCGGTGGAGGTCATTGAAGAGCTCGATTTTGCCATCGAACAGGTAACCGCCTTTGCCCGCGCCCAAAAAGACAGCATGGTGGAGTTTGAAAAAGAAATCCGGCCGGGCATGCTGATGGGACAGCGCATTATTCCGCTGGGCTCCTGTGGGTGCTATGTGCCGGCCGGCCGCTATCCCTGCTTGACATCGGCTGTCATGTCGGTAATCCCGGCCAAAGTGGCCGGCGTTCAAAGAATCGTTGCCTGTAGTCCGCCGGGCAAGGGCGGATCCATCAACCCGGGCATCCTTTACACCATGCATAAGATGGCGGTTGACGAGATCTACTGTATCGGAGGTGCCCAGGCGATCGGCGCCATGGCCTATGGCACCGACACCATTGCGCCGGTTGACCTGATCGTGGGACCGGGCAACCAATTTGTCATGGAAGCCAAACGTCAAGTCTTTGGAACCGTGGGCATCGACTTTTTAGCGGGCCCCAGTGAATGTCTGATCATTGCCGATGAAACCGCACGTGCCGATTATGTTGCCGCCGATCTGCTGGCCCAGTGCGAACATGATCCCCAGGCGCGCGGCGCCCTGGTTACCACATCGGAAACATTGGCCCGTAGGGCTTTGGAAGAAATTGAACGCCAGCTCAGGGATCGCACCACGGAAGCAGTAGCCCGTGCCTCATGGGAAGACAAAGGGGTGGTGGTCGTGGTTGACAACCTTAATGATGCCGCCCGCTATGCCAATGAGTACGCACCTGAACATTTGGAGATCCATACTGCCAGGCCCAGGGAAGTTGTTCCCTTGTTGAAAAATTATGGCTCGCTTTTTATCGGCGAAGACACCGCCGAGGTCTATGCCGACAAGATCGCCGGTCCCAACCACATCCTGCCGACCGGAGCCGCTGCACGCTATACCGGCGGTCTGTGGGTCGGCATGTTTTTAAAAGTGGTCACTCACATGGAGGTTGATCGTCCGGCGTCCTTGAAATTGGCCAAATATGCAGAAACCCAGGGCGCCTATGAAGGCATGGATGCCCATCGGTATGCGGCCGCGATTCGCTTACGTAATCTGAAAGAATGAC
>JARFPZ010000144.1 GCA_029288035.1 Desulfosarcina sp. | reverse complement strand
AACCTAAATTATAGCACGGAGAAATGAACATGCAACAAGACACGACCCATGTGGATACTCCCCAGAGCGATATGGCCAGTGAAGCTTACCTGGCTCAACTTAAAGCGACCTTTGAACAATTACCCAATGACATTCCGCTTTATCTTTTTGCAGCTAAAGGTCATGAAGATGTTTTCACCCAGGCCAATCGGCAGGTGATCAGAGCGTTTCGTCAACTTAGCGGCAAAATTAACTTGCGGGAATATGATTTGGACCACGAATTGGCCAAAAAGTGGAATGTCACCAGCTCTCCAACCTTGCTGATTGCACCGGAGCGATTCTCCATTCGATGGCTGGGTGCGCCCATGGGGGAAGAAGCACGAACCTTACTTGAAACCCTAATTTTGGTCGGGTTAGGCAAAAGTAATCTCAGTGAGCAGTCGCTCAATGTCATCAAAAAAATTGATTCACCGAGAAATATAAAGGTGTTTGTCAGCCCAACGTGTCCTTATTGTCCACAAGAGGCCGTAAATGCCGTCAAGGCGGCGGTTGAAATGCCCGAATTGATTTCGCTTGAAATCATCGATATCCAGTGCGAACCGGAGTTGGCCAATCAATATGCAGCTCAAAGTGTCCCCCAAGCCTTTGCCAATGATGTTCTTATTGGACAGGGGGCTCAGCCAGAAGAGGTTTTCATCCTGTCATTGAATAAACTGGAGCCACAGACCATTTTTATACCCGATAGCGATGCCGAATTGGTGGAAACCGATTTGTTAATCATTGGCGGAGGACCGGCCGGGTTGACGGCCGGAATTTATGCCGTCCGCAGTGGATTGCGCACTGCCGTGGTGGAACGCGAAGCTCTTGGAGGACAGGTAGCCACGACACCGGTTGTCGAAAATTACCCCGGTTTTACATCGGTTGGCGGCAAGACCCTGGTGGATGTCATGGTGAGCCATGCCCTGCAGTACGTCCAGATTTTTCAAGGCGAAGCCGTGATGGAACTACATGCCGCCAAACCCATTACCGTAATGACCAACCGCCGGAAGTTTTTAACCAAGTCCGTGCTTTTAGCCACCGGCGCCACCCATCGCCACCTCAACGTTCCCGGGGAAAGCCGACTGGCAGGAAGGGGTGTCAGCTATTGCAGTACCTGTGACGGCCCTCTGTTTAAAGGAAAAAAGGTAGTTATGGTCGGCGGTGGCAACAGTGCTGTGACGGAGGCCCTCCATCTTTTCCACATGGGCGTTGATGTCACCTTGATCCATCGGCGGGACAAATTAAGGGCCCAGGATTTTTTGGCCAAACAACTCTCCGACAACAACATAGCGGTGCTCTGGGATACAGAAATTAAGGAGATTCGAGGAGAAGAAAGGGTGGAGGAAATTCTGGTTGTCAACAATAAAACAAATGAAACTTCCATCGTTGAAACCAGCGGTGTCTTCATTGCCATCGGATATACACCGGCCGTTGAGCTGGCTCAAAAGCTGGGTGTTGAGGTGACCCCTGACGGCTATATCCAACACGACGGAAAACACCGCACCAACATTCCGGGCGTGTATTCAGCCGGAGATGTTGAAGGTGGCTTCAAACAAATTGTCACTGCTTCGGGCCAGGGAGCAGAGGCTGCCATGACCATATTTGAAGATTTGATTAATCCATACTGGTTGAAATGATTTGGAGGCACCGCCGGTTTGAATCCTTCCTTATCACCGAAGAGAGAGGAGTATCCGGATCAGCCGCGTGTTGCAGTGGGCGCGATCGTCTTCAAAGATAGAAAGGTATTACTGGTCCGCCGGGGAAAGCCACCGGCCCGGGACTTGTGGGCTATTCCCGGCGGCAGCGTCGAAGTCAGTGAAACGCTTCAGCGGGCTGCCGAAAGAGAGATTTACGAAGAAACCGGAGTGACCATACAGGCTCTGGAACCGATTTATACCTTCGATTATATTGAACGAGACGAATTCGGTTGCGCCAGATTTCATTATGTTATTGTAGACTTGACCGCAGATTATGTCGGTGGCGAACCGCGTCCGGGGGATGACGCCCTAGAAGCCCGCTGGGTATCAGCCCAGGAGCTGGCAAGCCTGCGAGTCAGCTTAAAAACCCTTCAGCTGTTAAAAGAGCGCTTTGATTTCGGTTAGATCCGCTGATTGAGAGGTTGGGGAGTTTTTCAAACTTCGCCAGGGCGATTCTCCGGTTAGAATATGAAATTATTTGATTGCTGAAGCCATTGCTTCCGAATCGTACGCAATCCGTTTTACTCATCGACACTTATCTCTATTTCGACCCGGCGGTTTTTTTGCCGACCCTCGGCAGTGTCATTCGAGGCCAGTGGGTTTTCAGGTCCCAACCCATCCACTCTGATATTGGCAGGATTCACGCCTTTGCCGGCAAGATATGTTTTAACCGTGTTGGCCCGGAATCGGGATACGCTGACATTATAGCTGTAATCGCCTGTCGAGTCGCTATAACCATTGATGCTGACTCTGGCAAAGGTGTTGTGCAGCATGAAATCTGCTAGACGATCCAATATCTGATAGGACGTATCGGGAAGCTCATTTGAGTTGTGCTTGAAATAGATTAAAATTTTTCGTTCGAGAAAGGGCTCTCTTTCCGGTTGTTTGCTTAACGCTTTGTTTGGTTCATCTGACGCGTCGGGCGAGGCTTCCGCAATGGTTGGATTTTCTTTCTCTTTTTGGATGTCAGTTGGTTCTTCTTTGAGGGGTGCCTTATCTGCCGGCGCTACCGCTTTTTCTTCATCGACCTTGACCTTGGTGTTTTCTATCGCTTTTAAATCTTCCGGCGCCGGTCCCTGATAATCCTGGGGGGCGATATCATCCATGGACCAACGGGGTGAATCACTGATCTTTGACTCGAAAAAAAAATAAACTCCAAAAACCAGCAACATGACGATGGCAGCAACAATTCCTGCTTTTCTGGTGATGACGGGCTTCGCCGGTGCGGTGGCCGGTGGTGGGTTTGGTATGGGAAAATTATTTGCTTCATCGATGCCGTCGTTTACGCCGATCTCCTCCGGGATATAAAGCTCTTTTTCACATTCTTTGATCACTTTTTTGTCTATTGATTTTAAATTGTAGGAATAGCCGGTCAACAGGGCGTGGTCGCAAATGATATTTATCAGGCGAGGATAACCGCCGGAGTAGTTATAGATCTCACGAACCGCATCCCGGCCGAAGATATCGCGGGTGGCGCCGGCCACTTTAAGGCGATGCTTGATATAAAGACGAGCTTCGGATTCGGTCAAGGGATCGATGTGGTAACTAACGGTAATTCGTTGTCGAACGGCTCTGTTTCTTTCCTCCATTAACATTTCATTGAATTCGGTCTGTCCGACGAAAAATATGTTGATTAATTTTCGATCCTGCAATTCTATGTTTGACAGCAGTCTGATCTGTTCAAGAAGGTCGTGGTTCAGTCGCTGGGATTCATCAATGATTAACAATACTTTTTTATGAGAGTCATAGGCCTTAAGCAAAAAATTTTTCAGATGGATGAGGAATTCTCCCTTGCTTTCGAATTTTTTGTTCATTTTAAACTCGATCGCTAGAAAGTTGAAAAATTCCAGACTGCTCAACCCCGGATCCGGCACTTTGGCAACAATCGCCGCCACATCAATCATTCTTACCAGGCGATTTATCAGAGCGGTTTTACCTGTGCCGACATCACCGGTTAGAAGCAAAAACCCCTTGTTTTCCAGTATACCGTATTTCAGGGTCGCTAGAGCTTCGGAGTGCTTTTCGCCGAGCCAGAGAAACTTTGGGTCCGTGGTAATCTGAAACGGCATTGCCTTTAAATTGTAATAATTTTCGTACATGTGCGGTTATCTTAATATGCCCCGACCAAAGTAAAAATAGACGGCCAGCCAGAGAACAAAAAACAAGACAATGTAAGCCGTTCGCTGACGTATGAGCTTTTGTCGTTTTTTAGTGATTAGGTTAGCGGAATTTTTTAATTCCCGTTTGACAATATCCATTTCATCAAGCAGGCTCTTTAGATCCCCGGTTTCCGAATAGCTAACCAGACGTTTGGACTTGTGTTCGAAATCCCTCACATTAAACGCATCAAAGGCGATTTTTTGTTTTTCAGTTACATAAGCAATTTCATGGATTTCCTTGGCCAGCTCGGCGCAGTAAAACTTGCGATAGGGGTTTACTTCGGGTATCTCTCCGAGTTGTTTGATCCGCCGTTCAATCCCTTCATTGAGCTCAGTTGATATTTCGGATAAAAGTCCATCTAATTCCGCAATGGTTTTTTGATTTTTGAATAGATCTTCTCCGGTCAGCGCAGAAATAAAAAAGATTAAAAATCCGGCGGTAATGCAACTGGTCACGAATTTAATGACGACGACCACATCACGATTCAGGATGGACATGAGGCAGATTTCCTTTTAAAAAATCATTTTGACTTTTGATACACCCCAGAGGTAATTTCCTATAATATATTTAAATGGTTTAGATTACAACTCATATTTTCTACAACCCTAATTCGCATTTTTTAAATTTTGGTGAATCTCACTAAGATCGTTGCTTTCTCCCATATTTTTCTGAATCCATTGCGGAGATTGACCATACTCAACTGCAAGAGCTTGGATCGCATCCTTGTACCTTTTATATCTTGAGGCCTTGCCCGTCCAATAGGGAAAAGGCCTTCTTGGATTATAAAAAACACTGCCGGAGGATATTGGAGCAAGAGGCGGGTCGACAACCGATTCCCGGGTTAAAACCTGATTTGCCAGATTTTGATGGATTTGTTCAAGATCATTGGTGTCTCCCATGTGGGCCTGAATCCATTCTGGTGACCGTTCGTATTGGTTAGCGAGGTCCTGGATGGCTCTTTTATAGGTTTTGTGTTTTGAATTTTTACCTGTCCAATAAGTATAGGGTCTTCTTGGATTATAGAAGACCATCTCGTCGGCTAACGTCGGACGGACCTTTTTTTGGCCGCTATTTTGGGTAATGACCGGACGCTTCTGTCCCTTCTTTTCCGTTGGTGTATTTTGTTGTTTCGTCCGTGTTTTGAGAACTCGCAGAACATCAGCTTTGGGATAGGTAAGCACCCAGCCGGCGTATTCACATTTTATCTGATCATCCTCTTCCCAGGCTTTTTCCTGGCAAATCGTTTTCATGCCGTCTTTAAAATAGATGATATCCGCATTGACCGGCAATACGACGAGATTAAGAAACAGGTATGCAACGACAACCACTTTCACTTTTTCAAATCCCTATTATTAAACAAAAATCGGCGGGTTGGGCTGAAATCTGCAAAGCGAGGAGAATGCCGGATTTCCAAAATCTGCAGGTCTGTAAATCTTAATTTGAAGTATTTTGTGTCTTTGGCGCTTGATAGTCAAATTATTGCGACGGTCACTGACCATTTTAGGACGATGGGGATTGAAGTACATCTTTGATGGCCCTTAACATTTCGTCGCGATCGATCGGTTTGGCAAGGGTACAGGCGGCACCAAGTTTTTTTGCGCCTTTGAGATATCCCTCGGGTTTATTCAAACCGCCGCCGGACATCGCAATAATTTTTACATCCGGAAACTCTTTTTTCAAAGCGATGATCATCCCAATGCCGTCCTGGTTTGGCATGATCAGGTCGGTAATAATCAGATCGGCCGGATTCTGCCGGTAAATACCAATTGCCGCCATTCCATCAGGCGCTTCATCAACTTCATACCCGTGACGTTCCAGCATGAGCTTGAGCATTGACCGGATTGGTTCTTCATCGTCAATTATAAGGACACGTGTCATGATTGATAATTCCTTTCCCGGCGCAAATGGATCGATAATCTTTTTGAATTAGATCATAACTTTACAAGTCTTTCAACCTTAAAAACACCATCATCTGAAAAATAATATAGGGGCCGCTTATTGGCGTTTCTATTTCGCTAAAAACTTAACGTACACGTATGTATAAAAAAATCAAATCATTACTTGACACTAAAATTGGAATATGTTCAATTAGCGAACGTTCAATCAGTGAACGCTTGCGGGTATCAACATCCATACAATTTACCGACTGGGATGATTTCCATAAGTTCATCGATTCGTAAATACGATAACGTATTTACTCACTCAGGACTTAGTGCTGAGTGAGCATTCATCTTGGATTGGTCAATAATTATACGTGCCTGTAATTGCGAATCCTAGCACTAAGCTTCTATATGTAATTTAGCGGGCGGAGCTTCGACCCAAACGCCAGAATGCCGTAAAGCCTGGACGCCCTGAAGGCGCAGTTAGTGCGAGCCCCCAAAAAAATTAGGGAAGATCTGAACCAGTGAACACCTACCCAAAACGCGAATCCAGTAACAACCCCATTCATACAACCTAAAACGGTACCTATTCTCCCATATTTAAAAAATGAATCTCATTGATTTACGTACCCTAAAGATCCTTGAAAAGGTTGATAACGGCCGTACCCCCAGCCAGCGAGATCTGGCACGGGACCTGAATATTTCCCTTGGGCTTGTAAACTCTTTTATTCAGCGGCTGGCCCAAAAAGGATATTTCGAGATCGGCCATCTGCCCAAAAATCGAGTTCGATACATTCTCACACCCCGGGGTGTCGCAGAGAAGACCCGTTTAAACTACGAATATATCCAATATTCCGTTAAAATTTATAAAGATGCCCGTCAAATGCTGCGGAAATTATACGCTGAGATGGAAACCCAAGGTGTCAGATGCATTGTATTCTACGGCGCCGGCGAATTGGCTGAAATCGCTTATTTATCTTTGCAGCAATCCTGTATCGAGCTGGTGGCGGTGGTCGATGATGGCAGAGTCGGTCAAAATTTTATGCAATTTACTGTGATTCATCCTGATCGGATTGAATCTCTCTGGTTTGACAGGATCCTCATTGCCACCATTAATTCAGCGGAATCTATTTCGCAAAAATTAGCGAATATGGGAATATCTGAGAGTCGCTTGGTTGAGATCGCTTAGAACTGAGGTGATAAAATTTCACCAGTAGCCCTGGATGTGTTTTTTATTGACTTGTACATCAAAATATGATCAAACCCTTTCTCCGTAATTTTGTTTAATCTCAAGTACTTAATCTTAAATAGGCAACAAGCGCGGTTTTGCACCGAACCGGACAGGTAATCCAGCAGGCGGAGCTGTGCCGTGCCCATGAAAGGAGTTTTTGGATGTCACCGAAAGGACCCTCTTCGAATTCGAAAAATTTAGCGGTTCGTCATCAATCCGAACCGGACTATTCCACCTGTCCATCTGGTGAAAAATTTCCCTTGCCGCGGGACAATGAGTACGCAAATGAATTTACTAAAATGCAGAAATTGGTCGAAAAACAACGACTGAAAAATCGGGAAATCGTTGTTGTGATGGGCGTCGGGTTTGTCGGGTCGGTAATGGCTGGGGTTGTTGCGGATTCGGTTGACCCCGAAAGCGGCCAACCTACAAAATTTGTCATCGGCATGCAGCGGCCCTCTACAAGGTCCTTCTGGAAGATTCTGTATTTGAACCGCGGTATGGCTCCGGTGGAGGCTGAAGACCCGGAGGTGGCGCCTCTGATCCGACGCTGTGTGCTGGAAAAAAAGACACTGATTGCCAGCTATACCTATGATGTGCTGACACTGGCCGATGTGGTGGTAGTGGATGTTCAATGTGATTACCATAAAGAGACATTTGGCAATGTAAGACAGGGGCATGCAGATATTGCCGCCCTGGAGGCCAGCTTGAAGATTATCGGTGAAAAAATCAAACCTGAATGCATGGTGTTGATTGAAACTACCGTTCCGCCGGGCACCACCGAGTATGTGGCCTATCC
>JARFPZ010000111.1 GCA_029288035.1 Desulfosarcina sp. | reverse complement strand
ATGTTCAGCGGCTTACCGACGAATAGCGACGCGAGGAGTTCCATGGTGTGTGCCTCAGAAATAGGATGTCAGCCGCCCAGGACGACAGCATCTGGAATTTCGTAACGTTCGTCACCGATACGAATGATGTGCAAGTCGTTTTCCTTGGTTGCGCGGAATTCAGGATAGCCGTCTGCCTCGCTAGTGTTGGAGCCGATAGGCCTGCCCATGCGAAAGAAGATCGCGCGGCTGCGGCCATTAGGCTTAGTGATTACAACCGTGGCGTAGCCACCGCCTACACGGGCAACTCCGAAATTGCATTGCGTCATGGGCTGGCCAAGATACTGAGCACAGGGTATCTGCCCCGTTGCATCGAAATCGCCCTGGCCTGCGCGCAGCGCCGAATCGTCGGGGCCGGTTGCGACACTCCCGTCAGGCGATACAGCGGGCTTCAGAAACTCTGCAGCTACGTAGCCGCGCGGGCCTCCGCCCAACTGCTGGACATCGCACCAGATCCGGTCCTCGCCGCGCTGGTATCCCAGGTTGTCAAGAATCGTGCCGGGGGCATAGCTGGCGACGATTCTTGCTGTGATTGTCGGCTGCTCGCGGAGATTCAATGCGCGGGAGACTCCTGTGACTATCCAGTTGCGCGGCCTGCCATCTTCAGGGGCGGCGGGAACGTTTGCAGCGGAAGACTTGTCTGTATCCGGCTCCCAGGCATAGATACCGCCATCGGCCATGAGGCTTAGATAAAGCTTACCTCCCCTTAAAAGATAGCCGCGGATGTACTTCGCCTGCGCCAAAACCCGCTCGTCTAAATTTGGTGGCGAACACAAAGCGCGGGTGGCTGCCAGTGAGCCGAATTCGAAACGACCGCTCAAACCGTCGTCGCTGGGCTCGAAAATCCAGGTGCCGCTGGCGCTATTGCAGTCGAGCCGCATGTTGACCGTACCGTCACTGTTCAGACGCATTGTGAAAAGAGACGGGTTTTTCGGTTTGACCGTGCCGATCGTGTCGTCCATCGACTGAATTTCCAACAACCGCCATTTCGTCCCAGCGAGCGGGTTGCGGGTGTCTACTGGGATCCCTTCACCTGCATGAGCCTTGGGCACCGATGCAGCAGATTCAGTTGCTGCGGATGCGGTATTTGTCATTTTGGGTATTTCACCACCCGGCAGGATTTCAACGGTCAACAACATCGTCCCGACGGTTAACACGCTGACCAAAAAGCAAATGTGTGGCTTCATCTGTCTTTCTCCTAACAACTGGACTAAATACTTTTTACTGTTCATTCGGTAACACAGGATGTCAGCCTCTCCACCAATTCGTTCCAAAGATAAATGGAATAAAGCATAGGGACGTGGTCGCGGATCGAACTTGGAATATACAGAGGTGAATCAGATTTTCGGACTTCCCCGCCGTTTCCAGAAGCATTCGAGTCCGAATAGCAAGATGCATCATCGGATTCTTCTGTAGTGCGGTGCCTGGCGTGAATTCTGCCATTTTGATCGATAAATATGGGCTCCCCGACATGGTGGTAAAGGCCTTTCGGCGGTATGTCAGCAACGATGTCCCTGCCATTGACTACTCGAAAAGCTTTCAGTCCAAATCTTTGTTGAAATTTTTGATCTCCCACTCTGGGCGAGCCAAAGGTGTATAGTCCTTGAACATTCTGCAAACGATCGGCCGCCAGAGTCGCAAGGGCCGCACCCAGGCTGTGTCCGGTTAACCAAATCAGAACACCTTGATCCTGGAGACGTTTAATTTCCGGCTGCATATCGTCCCAGATGCTTTCCAGTGCTGTCATGAAACCTGTGTGAACCTTTCCGCCCCGGATCCAATCGGACAGCCGAATATCGATATCGGTGAAGAAATCGGAAATCATCTGACGCGGATCAAAGCGATTGTCTCTATTCCAGGTTTCACTGCCGCGGAAAACAACGATGGCAAACCGGCTGTTGCTGGCAATAAAGCACTGAGTACCGGATCGATTGAAGAAGATGATGCGCTCCAGGCCGGCCTCTGTGAATCTCGGCCTTACATAGGCTTCGTCCGCATAGACAAGCGTTGAGGCTTCCGCAAGCCACCAGGCGTTGACTAGACTGAAAGAAGACATCCTGTATTCAAATGGAGCAATTTTCTGGTTTTGAAAGTACTCGTAATCTTTGTAAGGTGGAAAAAGATTGTTAAAGGTCATCGCCGGAATGTTTTTTTTGTGCAGTAATGGAAAATCTTCCCCGAGGCCAAGCGTCGCAAAGAGTGGGAAAGCAAGCATAAAGAGGATGCCTGCAGACAACAGTTTAAATTTAAATTTTAGATTCAAAAAGTTCTCCGATTTTTTTTCTGGGCGTTTAGATAGTACAGTCGAACCATTAAATTCTTCGTGTCCGCCAGAGTGACGCTTCGGCATCAAACCAGAGCATTTTAATGATATATTTACGCCCCTTCGGGTGACCGTATATCGTTTTCGAAAAACAAGTCTGTTTCAATTCGGCAGCATTATCACCCAACAATTTAGGTCAAATTTGGAAAGTTTTTATGATTAATCCACAAGGTTGTGAAATCCTCATCACCTGATGGGGCGAACCAAATCCATTTTAAATGCGACCATTATCTACGCTAATATTAATTTCAATGCTGTCAAGGTTTGCGATTCCTTGTTTTGGCAAAGGTGGCTGTCTCAACCGAAATTTAAATAAAAAATCTTCGGTATCCGATTTTAATTATCACCGGCTGATATTTGGTTTTTGACAAGATATCTCGGGCTCTGGTTTGATCAAATTTCATCTGATATTTACTCAACACAAATAATGCTAAAATTTCTTATTATGTCAGCTGATTAAATTTTCACTCCTTACAGATTGCACCATCAGGCAAGGCACACCCAATTCTGTTCAACTCAGATTTGGTTAAATTAGTTGTGGTACTGTCAACCTTCTGCTAAAGAAAACAGGACCCTCTTTAATGTGCTGGACTCATTTAATATTTTCTTGAGTTTTGCTTGTGGATATGAAAAAAATATTTCAGGAATCGGTACTTCGTCGGACTTTCACTTTATGGCGATCTTAATTCAGCATTCTTTCTCGATTCAAGGATTTCAAATTGTATTATGCACTTCCAGATTTCAATGATATCGCGAAATATTTTGCCTAATATTCCATGG
>JARFPZ010000105.1 GCA_029288035.1 Desulfosarcina sp. | reverse complement strand
GGCTTTGCAAAAAAGATCGCTTGAACAGGAGGTGCGCTATCTGCGCTCCGAAGTGGCGCTCAGATACGATGAAACCAGAATTATCGGTGAGTCGCAGCCGATGAAGGCCGTCTTCTCCTTGATTAATAAAGTGGCCGGCACTTCCAGCAATGTTCTGATCACCGGTGAAAGTGGAACCGGCAAGGAACTGGCGGCTCGCGCCATTCACAACCAAAGCCCGCGTGCTTCAAAGCCGTTTGTTGCAATTAACTGTGCGGCGATCCCCCCGGACCTGATTGAAAGTGAACTCTTTGGTCACGAAAAGGGCGCATTTACCGGTGCCTACAGCCGGGGTATTGGCAAGTTTGAATTCGCCAACAGCGGCAGTGTGTTTCTGGATGAGATATCCAACCTGAAACTGGAATTGCAAGCCAAGCTCTTGAGGTTTTTCCAGGAAAGGGATTTCACTCGCGTCGGCGGACATCGATCTATCAAAGTGGATGTCAGGATGATTGCGGCCACCAACATATCGTTAAAGCAGATGGTTCAGGAAAACCGTTTTCGGGAAGATCTCTATTTTCGACTGAATGTCATCCCCATCGAACTGCCGCCCCTGCGTCAGCGCCAGGGAGATATCCCCCTTCTGGCAAATTTTTTTCTGAACAAATTTAATCGCAAACTCAACCAGAACATTGAAGGCATTACCCGGGAAGCGATGGCCATTCTGGAAACCCATCATTGGCCCGGCAATATTCGCGAGCTGGAAAACCTCATCGAAAGACTCGTAGTGCTCAGATCCAACGAAAGTTGGATAGATGTAAAGGATTTGCCCTTTGACTTGCTGTATAATGAGGACACCATGAAAACCGACCAACGGTTCGAAAAAGGGCTCCTACAGGCGCGCCGACTATTCGAGCGGCAATATATTCTGCGTGCGCTGAAAATCTGCAAGTATAATCAGGCGAAAACCTCCCGCCTACTCAAGATTCATCGCAACACCTTGATACAAAAAATGAAGGCTCTGGATATTGACAGCCAGTCTGAAAACAATTCCAACGTATAGACGTTCTCTTCCATCAATATTCAAAAACGGACGGTTTGCACGCTATTATGTGCATTTTTGTGCCGGAATCGATTCCCCAATCCTGTCTGTCTTTAAAAAATCAATAATTTCAGTAATTTTTCCAATGGCATAACTATTGCTTAATGTGCAAGAGGATAAATGCCATCTGGGTCAAAATGTTAAACGAGGGGCCTTAGTGCCAAGCCCACCGGTTCGGGTTATCCCGTGGCGTTTATTTAACACTGATAAATGCAAATGTTTTTTTTCGCCAATGTGGGATCAATCCCTAAAACTACCAAAGGATCTAAATGGAATTGGCAGCGCAGGAACAGCTGGAGAGAGAAATTGTAAGGCTTGAAAATGAGATTCGTTTTCTCAAATCCGAACTAAAAGGCCGACACGAACTGGAAGAACAGCTTTTACGGGCCCAGAAAATGGAAGCCCTAGCCGCACTTTCAGGCGGTATCGCTCACGATTTTAACAACATTTTGCATTGTATCCTGGGATACACCGAATGGGCGCTTTTACAAGGTTGCGAGAGCAGCCCTGATCATGAGCCCCTCAAGCAGATCGTCTCCATGGTTAAAAAAGGTAAATATCTAGCCGGGCAGCTGCTGGCTTTCGGACGAAAAATGGACGCCCAATTGGAAGTTCTGAATTTTAATCAAATTCTAAAGAACGTGGAAAAAATCCTGCAGCGGACGATTCCGAGAATGATTGATATTGAGTTGCAACTGGACGACAATTTAAAGAATGTCGCCGCCAATGCCGGTCAATGTGAACAGATTTTGATGAATCTGTGTATAAATGCCAAAGATTCCATGCCCGAAGGTGGCAAACTAACTCTGAAAACGGATAACATTTGTCTGAATGGAGGGCCGGATTCGGTCCATCTTGATCTCCCTCCGGGAAATTATATCCGTTTAACTATTGCTGACACCGGCCACGGTATATCTGAAGATGCCCTGACGCATATTTATGAGCCCTTTTTTACGACCAAGGCAAAAGGCAAAGGAACTGGATTGGGCCTGTCAATGGTGTATGCGATCGTAAAAAATTATGACGGGGCCATTGAATGCAGCAGTAGTCCGGGCGCGGGAACAACCTTCAGGATTTATCTTCCACCCGCAGTTGCAGTTGCTGATTTTGTTCAAAGCGGATCGCAGCAACAGCTTTCCGACATCAGCAGAGGCCATGAAGTGGTCCTGATCGTCGATGACGAAACGGACATAATTAATATCAGCCAGAAAATTCTAGAAGAGAGCGGTTACACGGTTATTACTGCCCGCAGCGGCGAAGAAGGCATTGCCAAATATTTGCAGAACCAGGTCGATCTAGTGCTCCTGGATGTCAGTATGCCTGGAATCGGGGGGATCAAGTGTCTACGCCATATCATATCCCTGAGTTCGGAAGCCAAAGTCATCATCATCAGCGGATATCTGCTGAGCGGTCAGATTGAAGAAGCGATGACGTTGGGTGCCAAGGCTTTTTTGACCAAACCGTTTAGTTTTGAAGAACTTCGGACAACCGTCAGAAACGTCCTGGAGCAAAATTTGAATTGATGCTGTTTTGGTGATCAATGGAAGCCAAAGATGAGATTAGTGATCTGCACAATGCCTTTCCTTTCGATTCAGATTTCCGCCTGAAAGAAATTAAAGGGTGAGAGATATGCAAACACATTCAAGGAGAAACTTTCCACGCAATCAATACGAAGCGCCCATTCAATATTTATATTCGCAACCGGACCGCTACTTCAATTCACGAATTTTTAATTATAGCCAAGGCGGTATGTATTTTGAGCCTTTAAAATCATTAAAACCAAACTCCCAAATCAATATTATAATGCCCAACTATTCACCGCAGACAGACGGCCCAGAGGCATTTCAATCTTATTTAGCAGTGATACGGTGGTGTCAAAAACTGCCAGACGAACAATCGGCACGATTTGGTGTCGGCGTCGAAATCCTGGAAAGAAGTCATGAGCGATCCATAGACGTTGAACCCCAGAAACGTCAGACGTGTGATCTTTGCGGTGAATTAATGCTTACAGCAAGTGTTTGCCGACTTGATGGATCAATTTGTCTATGTCAAGCTTGCTATCATCGCTTGGACGAGATGCCGGAAGGCGACATCAAGTTCAGTATCAAACGCTTTTTAGATGGCAACGTGCTTTAGTACCGGTTGTAAGTGGTCAAGCAAATGGATTTAGAATTTCAGCACACGCTGCCCATGGCCTGAGAGTTTCCGACCCGCACTCTCTCTATTTGCGGGACGGGATTCTAAACCCAGCATAACTCAGGTTTCTCTCCTGTCCGCCAGCCTAAGCAAGCCGGAGGCCGCACGCTTTCCCGTTTCATCCTGGCCAACCCTAATTTTCCGCCGCCAGAATGGCGAATCTGGCTTTTCCTATGAGACCATTCCACTGATGCCGCAGCTTAAGAGTTGCCCCACACATCCCCCCCTTGAGTATTGGTTGACCCAACGGCTCGGCACATAATGAAATGCTCATGTTTTTTGGGGTTGCAATTTGGCAATTGACATGCTATTTTGCCAAAAAAGGAGACAAAATGGAAACCTCATTAGATAGATTCGGAAGAATCGTTATTCCCAAAAAAATTCGAGAAGATTTCAACCTAAAAGCAGGAACCCCAATACGTATTGAAGAAAGTGAACAAGCGATTATCCTAATACCCGTTCACGGGGAACCAAGTCTTCACGTGAAAGACGGTGTGCTGGTGTTTTCGGGTTCTCCCTTGGAGGATCTTAGCGATGCATTGGCCAAACATCGCGAAGAGAGAATAAAATCAATCCGGTAATAAAATGAAAACATTATTTGACACATCAATAATGATTGCAGCCCTGGTAGAATCTCATCCGAAGCATGAAATTGCATTTCCTTGGCTTAAGCAAGCCAAAACCAAAGCTTTTGAGCTGGTGATTGCCAGTCATACCTTAGCGGAATTGTATGCCGTATTGAGCACACTCCCCATAAAACCACGGATCTCTCCTGCAGTGGCTTGGAGACTCATCCACGAGAATATTGAAGCTGTCAGTAAAATTATTTCGCTGACTTCATCTGAATATAGTGCAACTATAAAACGATTATCAGAATCGGGACTTATTGGAGGCATTGTCTATGATGCCCTAATCGCTAAGGTTGCTCAAAAAACTGGAGTTAAAAGGCTTCTGACGCTAAACGGCGATCATTTTAAGCGCGTATGGCCCGCCGGAAAAGATGTAATTGTCTCACCATAATTTAACAGATCTATTATTATACCCCAGATTTTTATGCGCCTTGATAGTGAAACCATGCGAACTCGAATTGAAACGTTCATTCAAGATCAACGACTCAGCGAGGTGATATTTATTCTTGTATCTGTACCTCCCACGAAGTTTTTCCAATTGAAGTCAGGAGCCCTGAAAATATACTTGTGAATCAAAGTTTATAACAGGCGGTATCCTCGCTATCCAGTGCCTGATAAGGCCAATCAATAATTGCCAAGGGGTCCAGCAAGGTTATCATTTCGGGTGTTCTAATTGTATTCCAGACAAACCCCTCGTAAGAGAATGAATCGGATGGCTTGCCCAGGGAAAAGTGTAAATGCGGGATGATTCGGGATTTGGAATTGCGGGTATCGCCAAAGGTGGCAATAATATCCCCTTCCTTGACGATGGCGCCGACAATAATGTCGGAACGCGGGTTGGTATGGGCATATAAAGATATAAATACGCCGCTATCGCTGGCGGAATTTTCGTGTTCGATAACCACCGTTGTGCCGAGATAATCTTTAAACATTGCCTTGACCGCGCCATCGTGCATCACCGGAATACGGGTATATTCATCAAGGCGACGTATCCTGCGGGAATGGTCTAGGTACAGACAAAGATCGATGCCTTCATGCGGGAAGTCCCGCCGACCATGATCTCCCCACCATTTATCCGGGGAATTGAACAGCATACCTTGACAAAAGATCCAACCTTCAAATCCCCTTCGATCCAATCCGTTTTTTTCAATAAGCATCTTGGTGAAACGGCTTTTTTCCATAGATATTTTTTTTGAGGAAGGAAAACATATTTCGCTTAATATTATCGACAACTTGTGGATAAAAGCCGCCAGGTTAATAGAAGATCCATGCTTCGGAATTACTCGTCGAGTTCATACATCGATTCGAATTTCGCGGCACTGATACAATAAGCATCCGTGCCATCTTCGTTATTTGATACAAGATAATCTCCTGCTTGGTAGTGGGAGGCACCTTCCTTTGTAGGGACCTGGCCGGATTTGGAGGCCACTTCAGCCCATATCGGGGTGGTCTTGACGTAGATCCCGGGGCTGAGTTTGCGGTAGGTCCTGGCAAAGACTTCCCCGTCAACAGTATAGTGATCCCCGTCGTTGTCGACAACCCAGTCACCTTGTTGGCACCGCTGTTCAGCACCCCACTTCCGGTAGCTGAACCCATCCGTATCCAGGTCTAACTGAACGGCGACAACAAACTGGTCAGCTTTCTTTCTATATCTTCGGCGATTTCCCATAATCGATATCCTTTAGTAAATTGTCAGAGCAGCCGCCACGGCCTATTGACTTTGACGAGATATACCGTATTTTTTTAGTTTCCGAACCACGCTGGGTTGGCTGATGCCCAGATATTTTGCTATTTCACGGGTCGATTCGCACTGCATGTTTGTTCGAATTCATACATTTTTTCGAAGCAACACACGGCCCCGAGAACATTTCCGTTTTCCTGCACAGGTGTAATGTTTGCAACCAGTTTCATCCGTCTTCTGCGGATATGACGACCGATCTGGGGCTTCCCGGTTTTCAGACATCTACGCACCAATCGAGCTGTCATCTTCAGATTTTCGGAGATATTCGTTCCGACGATCTTTTGTCTATCAATTCCCATAATTTCCGATGCCTGTTGGTTGATAGCGGCGATATTGCCCCTTTGGTCCGTAGAAAGGATACCGATGCTTGCTGAAATAAACGCCTGATCCAAAGTGGGCTTCAATTCCATGGTTTGCTCCTGAAGTCCTGCCACAGGGCGGTTAAGTTTTTTTCCACGTATGTTAAGATTTTACCAAGAGGTCTTTTGATGTCTCTTTTTTCGCGGGAGACTCGGGCTCCGGGCCAAAGCCGAAAAAGGCACCCGGAAAATGAGATGGCCGCTTCCTCTGTCGGGTTTTGCGAGGATCCCCTCGTTTGTCCCGCACGCCTCGTATTCGCCGTCCGGTGTTACTTTTCATTCGAGTTTTTCTTTTGGGGACCATCGGACGCGATTGATCGTCGACAAGCCAGTCATCTTCGGGCCAGACCACCGGAATTTTAGAACCAAGCCACTCTTCAATGGATTCAAGATGGAAAACGTATCGCTCACAGGCCAGCGAAAGTGCCCGGCCGGTTTTTCCCGCGCGAGCGGTTCGCCCGATCCGGTGTACATAGTTCTCCGAATCCTGGGGCAGGTCATAGTTGATTACATGGCTAATATCTTCAACATGGATGCCCCTGGAGGCCACATCGGTGGCCACCAAAATTTTGAGTTGTCCTTTTTTAAACTGTTCCATCAGCCGGAACCGTTTGCGCTGGGGAAGATCACCGGTAATTCCTTCCGCTGGCCAACCGTTACCCTTAAGCCGGTGGGTAAGCCTTTCCACCCCGACCTTGGTGTTGACGAAAATAAGCGCCCGACTCCAATCTTCACGTTTTAATAAGCCGAGCAGAAGGGAAACCTTTTGGTCACTACCGACATGATACAATTCCTGTTCAATACCTTCCACGGTCACTGTTTCGGGAGTGACGGCAATAAATTCGGGTAGGTTCATGTATTCGTAAGTCAGCTCCATAACCCGATAGGAAAGGGTGGCTGAGAACAGCATGGATTGTCTTTGTTCATAGGGCGGGAGCTTGCGCAAGATATAGCGCATGTCTTTGGCGAATCCGAGGTCCAGCAGACGGTCCGCTTCATCAATAACCAGCGCTTTGATGCCCTCGGCTTTGAAAATTCCCTGTTTGTAATAATCAATAATACGGCCGGGGGTACAAATAATGATGTCGGTCCCGCGCCGAAGAATCTCGGCCTGTTTGAGATAGTCGACGCCGCCCACGATCTGTGCCAGAGACAGCTCGGTATGGCGCGCTAAAATCCGGGCTTCTTCATAGATCTGACGGGACAATTCCCGGGTGGGTGCGATGATAATAGCAGAGGGCTGTCCATTGTTCTTTCCATTCAGCGACAGCAATCGGGTTATAACAGTAACCAGAAATGCGGCGGTTTTACCGGTACCGGTTTGGGCCTGACCGGCGACATCTCGACCGGTCAATAATACCGGCAGGGTTTGAGCCTGAATGGGACTGCAGTAGATAAAGCCGGCATCATTCAAGCCGGAAAGAACTTTGGCCGGCAAATTGAGGTCTTCAAACTTGGTATGGGTTAAAAATTCAGGCTTTAGTGCACGCTGGACTTGTATCGACGTTTGGGGTTCTTCCGACATGTTTGGCCTTTTGGGGCTTCGGCCCCACTTGAATAGAAGAATAACGGAATAGCTGCAATTTCATTTGATCCTATTGTTGAGTAGATTATACTCTCATTTCTAATTATTGCAATCATTTATTAGACGCATCAGATTGTGCTGATTGTTTAAATTCAGAACTACTGATGTGTCGTAAAATCGGATGCAACAAAAATTTCAGAAATCGCGTCAATAAAACTGAATTTGGGCGAATCGTTCTGAATTTAATTATTTATTTCGGTTCTAAAACCAAAATAAAGGACGTCGATATTACCTTTTTCTAAATTCTCACCGTTATAGCTGGTGGCTTATGAATTGAGAGCGCCATCGCTTGACAACTTTAGTTCACTGGCCCATATTGGTGCCGCTGTCTTTTCATGTAGAAAGGCACGACCCCGATGATACGCGGTACCTGTTTATATTAACCCAGAAAGTTGAACCCCTGGCCCAGACCTGGATAGATGTGAATGCTTTTATTCCCATGGTCCAAAGATTTAAAGTCACCCAAAAAAATTAAAAGCAGTCGCACAGGGCAGGCCTGAACCGCTTAACCTAAGTTTCAGATAAATCGGAAAGTCTAATGAAAAAATTTTTCAAGGTCAAAACCATTGACCAGGCACTTGAATACACCGGTCAGTTTCCCTGCATGGCGCCGGAGAACATCTCACTAACGGAATCGGTCGGGAGAATTCTTGCAGAAGATATCCAGTCCGATATCGATCTGCCGGATTTTTCACGTTCGATAATGGATGGTTATGCGGTTCGGGGGTCATCCACCTTTGGTGCCGGGGAGGGAAATCCCGCATATCTTAACGTAACCGGCACCGTCTCCATGGGCCATAAGCCGGATTTTTCCGTGGGCCCGGGTGAGGCCGTTCGGATTTCAACAGGCGGAATGCTGCCGCCGGATGCCGACAGTGTTGTTATGATCGAGCACACCGAGGCGATTGATGATGCCACCATCGAGGTTTATCGCAGCGTTGCGCCCGGACATAATATGGTGGCAGTCGGTGAAGACATAAAGAAAGGTGACCTCATACTGAGATCGGGGAAAAAAATCAGGCCTCAGGAAGCCGGAATGCTGGCTGCTTTGGGAAAAGATACCGTCAAGGTATACAAAATGCCGCTCATCGGCATCATCTCCACCGGAGATGAGGTGGTTGCCGTGCACGAATCCCCAGGCCCGGGCCAGATTCGTGATGTCAACACCCATACACTTTCAGGCTTGATTGAGGAGCTCGGCGCACGGGCAGTTTCGTTTGGAATCGTGGGCGATGATTATACGGCACTACTGACAAAAAGCGCTAAGGCGCTGGCCCAATGTGACATGGTTCTGGTGTCCGGAGGCAGTTCTGTGGGAGCGCGGGATTTTACCATTGATGTTATTACCGCCTTGGAGGACTCCGAAATCTTTTTTCACGGCATTTCGATTAGTCCGGGAAAACCCACCATTCTGGCAAAAATTCAGAACAAGGCTTTTTGGGGACTTCCAGGGCATGTCGTTTCCGCTATGGTTGTGTTTCACAGGATTGTGAAACCATTCATTGAGCATGTCAGCGGTCGTGCCGATGATCACGCAGAGAAGATAAGGCTGAAGGCGACGCTGAGCCGAAACCTGCCCTCGGCTCAGGGTCGTGTCGATTTTATTCGTATCCGGCTGAAACAGAATGGGGGTGTTCTTTGGGCCGAGCCGATATTGGGAAAATCAGGATTAATCAGCACGATGGTAAAAGCGGATGGATTGATCGAAATCGGGATGAACACCGAAGGGCTGGATGAGGGCACACAGGTGGAAGTTATTTTGGTATAACTTAGGTTATGCGGTTCAGGGTTCAACGTTCAGGGTTGAAAAACAACCAAACAGCTCACATCAAGGGGAATTAGCCTTAATCTTGATAATGACGCCGCTACACCCTACGGAGTATATCTTGTATTCTTGATTAATATGATAAGCGGTGTCCATCTGTAGTAACCTTTGAACCTTGAACACTGAACCTGGAACCGGTCATTTTCAATAATAAGGATTAGTAAATGAAATCGAAGCGTAACGTCTATCTTAAAATGAAAACTCTGGAAGAGGCCCAGGAAATTCTTCATGGGTCTTTTGCGGTATCCGATGTTCTTGCCATCGAAACCATTCCGGTACCGGATGCTGTCGGTCGGGTCCTGGCACAACCCATACAGGCAAAACTTTCTTCACCGCATTTTAATGCCGCGGCCATGGACGGTTTGGCTGTTAAAGCCGAAATTACCTTCGGTGCCAGCCAAACAGCGCCGAAAACCCTCATGGTCGGTCGGGATGTATTCTATATTAATACCGGCCATGTGATGCCGACAGGCACCGACGCGGTCATCATGATCGAAAATGTTCTGGTCCTCGATGACACCCGCATCGAAATCGACAAACCGGTTTTTCCCTGGCAGAACGTACGCAAGGTCGGAGAAGATATCGTCGCAACGGAACTTCTTTTCCCCCAAAACCACAGAATCACTTCCTACTGTGTCGGTGCTTTGCTGACAGGCGGCGTGTTTGCCGTACCGGTCAAAAAGAAACCAAAAATCCTGATTATTCCCACCGGTTCGGAACTTGTCGATTGGCGCAGCTTTTCTATTGAAAATTTCAAACCGGGCCAGGTGCTGGAAACCAACTCTTTTGTCCTGGGCAGCCTGATCGAAAATTGCGGCGGGGTTTACAGCCGGCACAACATGCTGCTGGACGATTCGGCCAAGATCAAACAGGCCGTTCAAGCGGCCGCTAAAGAAGATTATCAAATGATTCTCATACTGGGTGGGTCGTCCGCCGGATCAGAAGATTTTGCCAAACGGGTCATTCTCGATCTTGGGCAGGTGTTTGTCCATGGTGTGACCATCATGCCCGGCAAACCAGTGGTAATCGGAACGGTTGGACAAACGCCGGTATTCGGCATTCCGGGATATCCGGTGTCTGCAATCATTGCGTTTGAACAATTTGTCCGGCCTTTGATCCATAGGATGCTGGGACAACCCGATGACACCGGGGAAACCATCCAGGTGGAGCCGACACGCAAGATCGCCTCAAAGCTCGGCGTGGAGGAATTCTTGCGGGTAAAATTAGGACAGGTCGGTGATCGGATTGTCGCAACGCCCCTGCCGAGAGGTGCCGGCAGTATCACATCAATTACGGAAGCCGACGGTATCATCCGGATTCCAACCCATATCGAGGGCATCAATGACCGTGAAAAGGTTAGCGCCCAACTTTTACGTCCCCTGCCGTCGGTTCTCAGGACCATTGTCATCGTTGGAAGTCACGACAACACCTTGGATGTCCTGGCAGATCAAATCAAGGCCAGGCACAGCCGCTTAACCCTTTCGTCAAGCCATGTCGGCAGCATGGGGGGATTGATGGCCATCAAAAAAGGTGTCTGCCATCTGGCAGGGTCCCACTTGCTGGACCCCCAAGACGGTTCTTACAATGTGTCTTATATCGAGAAATTTTTAGCGCAAGTGGATGTAAAACTGGTCAACCTGGTCTTGCGGGACCAGGGTCTGATAGTCGGGCGGGGAAATCCTAAAAGCATCAAAGGAATCGAGGACCTGGCTCGAAACGATATTTCCTTTATCAACCGGCAGGCAGGTTCCGGAACAAGAATTCTGCTGGACTATCGTTTAAATCAAATCGGAATCGATCCGGCGGATATCAACGGCTATCATCACGAGGAATTCACTCATATGGCCGTTGCCGTGGCGGTGCTCAGTGGCACCGTAGACGCCGGTCTTGGGATTCATGCCGCCGCCGCCGCCCTGGATCTTGATTTTATCCCCGTCGTTACCGAGCAATACGATTTGATAATTGCCGCCGAGCATTTTGATTCGGAAAATATTCAACTGTTGCTTGAAGCCGTCAACAGCCGGCAGTTCAAGCGCCGCGTGGATGCGCTGGGCGGATACAGCACTGAGAAAACGGGGGAAATTATCCTGTAGTATCCAACCCGAATGAACAAACTGAACAAAAAAATATTCGGCACCCTGTTCTTCTCCATATTTGCGGCGGTAACCGGTGTCGGGGTCGTTGTCCCGCTGCTGCCGATCTACGCCCACGATCTGGGTGCTTCAGGTCTCTACATCGGCCTCATATTCGGTGCCTTTTCCCTTTCACGAACATTTTTTCTGCCCTATTTCGGACGGCTTTCCGACCTTAAAGGACGGAAGCCGCTTATTGTTCCGGGCTTTCTGGCCTATGCCCTGGTCTCGATAGCCTTCGTCTATTCAAATTCCGTCGATACCCTGATTGTCATTCGGTTTTTTCACGGAATCGCCTCCGCCATGCTGATGCCGGTGATCCAGGCCTATATTGGAGATATCACCCCGAAGGGTCGCGAAGGAATCACTATGGGCTTTTTTAACATGTCTCTGTTTCTGGGATTAAGCTTGGGACCGGTAATCGGTGGGATCATTAAAGACCATTTCAGCCTCCAGAGCTCATTTTTCTGCATGGGCCTGTTGGCCCTCATCGGTTTTTTTTTATGCCTTTTTCTGCTTCCGCCCACGAGGTCCGAACGGGCAATCCGCCATGGTAAAAACCCCTTTTCATGGAAAATGCTTCTTAATGATCGCCAGGTGGTGGGACTTTTTCTTTTCAGGTTCGCTTATGTGGCCTGTGTCGGCATTATATGGGGGTTTATCCCCTTGCTGGCGGACATGGAATTTTCGGCTTCCAGTTCTTTAATCGGGGTTTTGGTCATGTTAGGGGTATTTATCAGTGGGTTGATCCATGTGCCGATGGGTTACCTGGCCGACAGGATGAGTAAAAAACTCATCGTGACGGCCGGCGGGCTGCTGATCAGTTATGCCATCTTATCCTTTCAATGGTCTGGCTGCATAAAGGATCTGGTGATTGCCACGGTTATATTCGGTCTCGGCGGAGGGATTTCCATGCCGGCTCTGATGGCGATGGTCGTATTAAAAGGAAGCCGGATCAATGCCATGGGCAGTATAATGGCGCTGATGACGGTGGCCCACAGTCTGGGAATGTTATGCGGCGCGCTGGTCGGGGGATTGATGATGGATTTCTTTCAACTGCGCGGGGCCTTTCCTCTGGGTGCCGTGATTATGATGATTTGTACCGCCCTGTTTCTGGTAAGCACGTATCCCCAAAAACAACGAATCAATAAAAATTGACAACTATCATTCTTGCATTACCTTAGAATCAACGTATGACAGGGAGCATTTTTTTTCCAATTCACCATCAGGCTGATTAGCGTGCATGAAGAAAATGGTAGTATAAATGAGTACCAAACGGGATTATTACGAAATTCTAGGCCTCGGCCGTAACGCAACCAATGACGAACTGAAAGCAACCTACCGAAAACTTGCCTTAAAGTACCACCCGGATCGAAATCCAGGCGACAAAGAAGCCGAAGAAAAATTTAAGGAAGCTGCTGAAGCATATGAAGTCCTGAGGGATTCTGAAAAACGGAACCTATATGACCAATTTGGTCATGCGGGACTTGAAGGATCAGGATTTTCGGGTTTTGGTGGATTCGAGGATATTTTTTCAAGCTTTGGCGATATCTTTGAGGATTTTTTCGGATTCGGCACTCGCAGGCGGTCCAGAAGCAGGGCACAACGGGGCGCTGATCTGCGTTACGATCTCACGCTTAGTTTTAAGGATGCGGCCTTTGGAACAGAAACAGAGATTACCGTGGAGAAAATGGCAGTCTGCCCTGAGTGCAACGGCAATCGGTGTGAGGCCGGAACGAGTCCTGAGACGTGCAGTCAGTGCGGCGGTGTGGGCCAGGTTTCCAGGAATCAGGGCTTTTTTACCGTTCGAACGACCTGCCCTGTATGTCGCGGTCAAGGTCAGGCCATCCCCCACCCCTGCCCCGGGTGCCGCGGAACAGGCCAGGAGGTGGTCAGGAAAAAAGTATCCGTCAAAATTCCGGCCGGGGTTGACAATGGATCAAGACTGCGTCTGACCGGTGAAGGAGAACCCGGCAGTTATGGGGGCCCATCGGGTGATCTTTACGTTTTCATATATGTCGAATCCCATGAATTTTTTGAACGACGCGATACCGATATTATCTGTTCAGTGCCCATTTCATTTATCCAGGCGGCCCTGGGCGATCAAATCACGGTGCCAACCTTAAACGGTGATAAGAAGCTTAAGATTCCAAAAGGGACTCAACCCGGCGAATTGTTATACTTTCACGGATCCGGCATTCCATCTTTGAGAACCGGAAGGCGTGGCGACCAGATCATGCAGATGAATATAAAAACACCCACCCATCTTAGCAAAAAGCAGGAAACCCTGTTGAAGGAATTCGCAAAACTTGAAACCGGAAAACTTTCCAGCAAGTTAAAGAATATCCTCAAGGGCGGCATGTCTGAATCTAAAAATCAGCGGCCACCAACAGAGCTGGGGGTATAAGAATGGCCCCTGGAAGGCACCGGGGTCATCTCTGCTGGTGGCCGCTGATTTTTAACCTTAATGTTTAGGCAACATTGGGATAAATGCCTTGTCAATAATTCGCCATTTGAAAATCCGTTTCCCTTGCCTAGGATTCAGGAATTTGTGACATGTATGAGTTAAAAGTCGTGACCCGATTTGCTGCCGCCCATCAACTCAC
>JARFPZ010000013.1 GCA_029288035.1 Desulfosarcina sp. | reverse complement strand
CGAGATAGCGGATCCCAAGGGATCCGCTTTTCTTACATCAATGGCATTCCGTCGTAAATGGTGGAGCCCCTGTGATTGTTTTCATTATCCGCCGCTCTTTTCAAAGCATCGTGGTGTTGCTGGTCATGTCCCTGCTGGTGTTTGTGGGGGTCTACGCCATCGGCAACCCGGTGGACATCTTGATCAGCCCGGAAGCAACTCCCCAGGAGTATGAGGATGCCGTCAAAGCCCTGGGGCTTGACAAGCCCATGTGGGAGCAATATTGGATTTTTTTATCCAATGCCCTGCGCGGAAACCTGGGCAACTCCTTTGTCTTTAACGAGCCCGCTCTGAAGCTGATTTTGCAACGCATGCCGGCCACCCTGGAGCTGGCATGCGGGGCGCTGCTGATGGCGATCGTTTTGGGCATACCGCTGGGCATGGTCGCCGGCATCAAATCCGAGAGCTGGATCGGCCGCAGCATTATGAGCGGGTCCATCCTCGGCTTCAGCCTGCCCACATTCTGGGTGGGACTGATGCTGATCATGATTTTTGCAGTGATGCTCGGCTGGCTGCCGGCCTCGGGCCGCGGTCAAACCGTCGACCTTTTCGGTGTGCCGGTCAGTTTCCTGACCCCGGACGGTCTTGCTCATATATTGCTTCCGGCCTTTAATTTGGGCCTCTTCAAGCTTTCCTTGACCATTCGGTTGACCCGTGCCGGCACCCGTGAAAACCTGCAGCTGGACTATGTCAAATTTGCCCGGGCCAAGGGGCTTTCCAACGCTCGTGTGATCGGGGTGCACGTTCTCAAGAATATCCTGATTCCGGTGGTGACGGTACTGGGGCTGGAACTGGGCAATGTCATCGCGTTTGCGGTGGTGACCGAAACGATTTTTGCCTGGCCGGGCATGGGCAAATTGATCATCGACTCCATCGGCGTTCTCGACCGGCCGATTATCGTGGCCTATCTACTGATCACGGTGACGATGTTTATCGTCATTAATTTTGTGGTGGACATTCTCTACTCGGTGCTCGATCCGCGCGTCCGCCTGGGAGATCTAAAGGCATGACAACCCCTGCCAAAGATGCCGGCCTACCGTCGGAGAAGGAAGCCATCCCGGTCGCCGAATCCCCTTTGCGCCGATTTATCTCGGATTTTTCCGAGAGCCGGGTGGCCCTGGCGGGGCTGGCGGTATTTGGGTGTATTGTCTTCATGGCCATCTTCGCCCCTTATATTTCGCCCCAGGATCCTTACGATCTTGCTCAATTGGATATTATGGACGGACGTCTGGAGCCGGGGGCCAAGAACATGATGGGAGATACGTATTGGCTGGGCACTGATGATCAGGGGCGTGATATGTTAAGCGGTATTTTTTACGGGTTGCGCACCAGTCTGGGTGTCGGTGCCATGAGCGCCCTGCTGGCCTTGATGTTTGGCGGGACCATGGGACTGATCGCCGCCTATTTTGGCGGAAGAACGGACACCCTGATCATGCGGGTGGTTGATATCCAGCTCAGTTTTCCGTCCATTCTGATCGCCTTGGTGTTGCTGGCCATTTTAGGGCAAGGGGTGGACAAAATTATCATTGCACTGGTGGCGGCCCAATGGGCTTATTATGCACGGACCATTCGCGGCACGGCCCTGGTCGAGCGGCGCAAGGAATACATCGAGGCCGCCGCCTGTCTGGCCTTGAGCCACCGGCACATCGTATTCCGGCAACTTTTGCCCAACTGCCTGCCGCCGCTGATCGTGGTGGGTACCGTTCAGGTAGCCCACGCCATTGCACTGGAAGCAACGCTTTCTTTTTTGGGGATCGGATTGCCGATTACAGAACCATCCCTGGGTCTGCTCATCTCCAACGGGTTTGAATACATGCTGAGCGGCAAATACTGGATCAGTTTCTTTCCAGGCGTGGCCTTACTGCTTACCATTGTCAGTATCAACCTGGTCGGCGATCAATTGCGTGATGTTCTGAATCCGAGGTTGCAAAAATGAGTGATGTTGCGGAGCTCCTGGTCGTTGAGAACCTCCACACCCACTTTTTCATGAAGAGCGGTGTTGTTAAAGCCGTGGACGATGTCAGTTTCACCGTCAACAAAGGTGAAGTCCTCGGCTTGGTCGGCGAATCCGGCTCGGGAAAATCGGTCACCGGTTTTTCGATCCTCGGGCTGGTGGATCCCCCCGGGCGAATTGTCAGCGGACAAATTTTGTTCCGTGGCCGGGATATCGTTCCGCTGCCTGAGAAGCATTGGCGGGCACTGCGTGGATCGCGGATTGCAATGATCTTCCAGGATCCCATGATGACGTTGAATCCGGTTCTGCGCATCGATACCCAGATGATCGAGGCGATTTTAACCCATGAAAAGGTAGATCGGCAAACCGCACGCCGGCGTGCGCGGGAGGCCCTGGGTCTCGTGGGGATTGCATCTCCGGACGAGCGCCTGCGTGCCTATCCGCACCAATTTTCCGGAGGAATGCGCCAGCGGGTGGCCATTGCCATTGCTTTACTGAACCAACCCGATCTCATTATTGCCGACGAACCAACAACGGCTCTGGATGTGACCATTCAATCGCAGATATTGTATGAAGCCCAAAAGCTCTGCCGCGAGACTGGAACGGCTCTCATCTGGATCACCCATGACTTAACCGTGGTGGCCGGTCTGGCCGATCACATTTGTGTTATGTACGCCGGGCGGATCGTCGAACAGGGAAGCATTGACGACGTTCTTGATCGTCCTTTGCACCCGTATACCAGCGGACTTATCGGTTCGGTGCCCAGCCGCAACAAGCGCGGCAGCGCCCTTTACCAGATTCCCGGCATGACTCCCTCGTTGCTGAACTTACCTGAAGGATGTGCATTTCGAGTGCGCTGCCCCCGGGCCGACGATGCCTGCCTGGTGACCCCTGAAACCACCCGTCCGATGCCGGAACGTCGAATTCGCTGCTTTCATCCCCTTCTCGGCGAGGCGTCATGAAAAACACCGCTACCAAGCCTCCCATCGTGCGATTGCAGAATGTCTCTAAACGTTTCATCAAATCGCTGGATGTGGCCGCCAAAATTGCCCAAAAACTCGGTGCCAATATCCGCGAAGAGGTGGTTCATGCGGTGGACGATGTCAGTTTGAGCATTGCTCAGGGGGAAGTTGTGGGACTTGCCGGCGAATCCGGATGCGGCAAGTCGACTCTGGGCAGGATGGTGGCCGGAATTCTTCATCTCAGCGAGGGCACCATTTTCTATAAGGGAAAGGATGTGGCCCAACTGCCGACTGAGGAATTGAAACATTTTGCCCTCAACATTCAAATGATTTTTCAGGATCCCTTCGCTTCTCTGAATCCACGCAAACGGGTGCGCGACATCATTGGTAATGCACCGCTGGTTCATGGTATCGCCAAGCGATCGGAATTGGATGAATACCTGGACAAGGTCATGCTGCGATGCGGTCTGGATCCAACCTTTAAACGGCGATATCCGCACCAGTTTTCAGGCGGCCAGCGGCAACGGATTGGAATTGCCAGGGCCTTGGCGGTGAATCCCGAATTTATCGTTTGTGACGAAGCCGTGGCGGCCCTGGATGTTTCGATTCAAGCGCAGATCTTGAACCTTTTCATGAGGCTTCGTGAAGAATTGAATCTAACCTACCTGTTCATCAGTCATGACCTCGGGGTCATTGAACATATCAGCGATCGGATTGTGATCATGTACCTGGGAAGGGTGGTGGAAGCGGCAAAAGCGGAAGAACTTTTCGACTCGCCAAATCATCCCTATACCCAGGCCCTCTTGCGCGAGGTGCCGCGTCTGGAAAACCGGCGTTCCCGATTTACGCCGGTCAAAGGAGAGATCCCTTCGCCCCTTGACCCGCCGGACGGATGCCATTTCAATCCACGCTG
>JARFPZ010000677.1 GCA_029288035.1 Desulfosarcina sp. | reverse complement strand
CCACCCAACCGCCTGCTTTACAGAGATTTCGAAGATGCCAAGGGCGGTCTCCGCGAGGATTACTTCGTGGAGGCCATGAAGCAGGCCGGCATCCGGTTTCAGTATTTAAAGAGCACTCGGGGTGCCAAAACGCCGGACTATCTGATCGAGGATGCTCCCACGAAACTTGCCGTTGAAATCGGCGGTCCAGGTAAAGGCCGGCAGCAGTTCAAAGGGGTAAGCATCGACCGAAAGATCGTATTTGCCCACGTTCCTGTGCTCGAGAAAGGACGGCTTCCCCTGTTCCTTCTGGGGTATCTGACTTAAGCTACTACCCCCCTCCTATCTTGGCCGCTATCGTCACGGCTACTGCTAGCGCGAACAGATTTTTTATTTTCATCGTCCGTTCCCTCTATTTTATTTTCTGTATTTTGTTCATCTTAACGGTCTGGTCGAAATAGGCCTTCTCGGGGCCATACAGTCTCAGGTAGACAAAGAAGGACTGCCCTTCATTGGTCTGTATCCAGTTGTTTCCTTTACCTTTGGGCGCTTCAGGGCCGAAATACAAATCAACGGAATCATCGGCGTTCTTGATTAGACCTTCCGTGCGGGAAGAGCGGTCGGACCGGTTAATGTCATTTCTGATAATCAAGCGGTTCTCGATGTCATACACCGTAACGGACCAGAAGTTGGCCGCCGGCGGGTTGGGTTGGCGGCATCGAAAAATCTGTATGCTTTGACAGCCTTCCGCAGCTTCTTCACTTCCCTCCCCGTTCCCAGGACACGATAGAAGTACAGCACCATAAAGGTGTCGGACTGGATCACCTCTCCCTTGAAGTCTTTTAGGTACGCCTGCCCCGGACCCGCCAGCAGCAAGGTTTCCAGTTTGCCGGAGTTGATTTCCTTGATAGGCTGCATCCAGGCGTTGTTGACCACGCCGTAGATGTTTCCCGGCGGGATGTCCACCACCACCGGTCCGGTCTTGGATAGATCAGACATTCCAATCGTGCACGGGGTGGTCACATTGGCTGTCATGAAAGGATACCAGTTGCGCATACAGCATTCGTACATCCGCTCCGGGGTCTCATGGGCCTGGCCGAAGACGTTCCTAAGGTGGCCGACGGAGATGGAGATGAACTTGCGGAACAGCTCCGGGCGCTGCAGCACCATGGGCCAGGTGATGGCCGATCCCCAGTCGTGGCCCATCAGGTTGATGTCCTTCAGGCCCAGGGTGTCGATGATCTCGAACATGTGGTCGATGATCTTCTCGACCTTGTAGTGCTCGCCCTCCACCGGTCGGTCGGTCCCACCGTAGCCGAGGGTGTCCGGCACGATCACGCGGTAGCCGGCCTTGAGCAGCACCGGCGCCTGGTATTTCCAGCAGCTGCCGTCGTCGGGCATGCCGTGGACGAGAAAAGCAACCTTGTCGCCTGCACCTTGATCGCTGACATGGTAATTGTAGCCTCCAATTTTCATTGTTTTTCCGGGTAAACTCATTTTCGATTCTCCTTTGTTTAGGTTTCGTTATTACTTTTTTTGGGTTATGTTATTAGGTTAGCGACGTTACTAAGATCTCTTTTTTGGTTTCTGTGCTGGGCTTTAAGTTGTCACCGCCTTTCCCTGCCTTTTGGCTGGTTTATCCGGATCCTTCTGAGCGTCATTATCCTCGGAGAGGATCTCAACCGACAGGATCGGCAAGTGCAGTTCGTAAAGACCGTTCAGCACCCCCGATAGCTCTGCCTGATCCTTCAGTCGTCCGGTTAGCGTCATCACCGTCGATTGATCGGCTCTTTTGCGTGTGCTGATGCGCATCCCTGCAAGACTGTCTGTCCAAATCTCGTCGAGAACGCCCTCGACTTCGATACGATAGGTAGCCGGCGTCCAGAATTTGAGATGTTTTTTATCGAATTCACCCGGCATGATTCATAAACCTTTCTTCATACATGTATGTTAATTAACCGCCCTCTCGCTTCGCTCGCTCGACAGACACAGACGGACACAGACATTTTGCCGCGGCGTATCAACCGGGCAAAATTAAAATCCTGTCTGCGTATTGTCTGCGACTGTCTGCGGCTAATATATTTAATCGCATCCTGAAGACGCCGCATCCGCCAAAACGGCAGAAAAATGGCGGAGGACCGAAGATTTTTATGATAATTCGGATTTAAAGGATGAAAATGGAAATCAAAACTGGGGTCGGATTGGATTTCTTTTGTGCAAGGTTATCCGTGGATGGGAAGTTGCTGAAAGGGGAGTTGTGGAAGGTGGAAAAGATAGGGAATGAAGAGATCGAAAGAGAAGATCAAATGATAAAAAAATTTTTGACTTATATTAAATTATGGTATATATTGGTACATAAATATTCTGTAGGAGAATTATTAATATGCAAAAAAATACCAGTGTCACGCTCGGAAAATATTTTGAAGAATTCATTGCTCAGCAAATAGAAAGTGGACGGTATGCATCCGCAAGTGAAGTCGTTCGGGAGGGTTTGAGATTCCTTGAAGAACGGGAAGTAAAACTTAACGCTTTGCGACGTGCGCTAAAGGCCGGTGAAGAAAGTGGATTTGTCGAGTATTCATTGGATGGGCTGCTTATGGATCTTGACAAAGAAGGTGCGAGTTGATGCCAGTCTTTCGTCTTAGCGCAAAATCACTTGAAGATCTTAAATCTATTGGGCGTTTTACACTGAAATCTTGGGGCCGTGAGCAACGCAACATTTATCTTTCCAAACTTGATGAAAGCTTTCATATATTGGCAGATCAACCTCATTTAGGGATTGCTCGTGATGATATTCGGAAGGGCTATCGGGTTTATCATGTTGGACGGCATTTGATTTTCTATCGCCAAAAATCTCCCTGTATTGAAATTATTCGCATCCTTCACGATCGTATGGACGTTGAGACCCACCTGAGAAGAGGGTAACGATCAACTTCGAATTCAAAGAATCCCGATTTTCTTAGCCTTCTCAACCGCTTCACGGCGATTGCCGACATTGAGCTTCTGGTAAACACTCTCCAGATGTGACTTAACGGTTGCCGGCGGAAAAAATAGTTTTTCAGCGATCTCTTTATTCTGAAGACGTTGCGCCGGCAGTTCGAGAACATCAAGCTCGCGATTGGTCAGGGGCTCTACCAAGGAATTTTGGATTTTGGTTTTTCGATTGGGGTGAGGGTTTCAGCCTCAAATTCTCGTTCGTCGTTTGTGGCGCCTAAATCGGGTCAGGGAGGTTTTGACTCCGGCTCCGGGAAAGCGGCCAATATTCTATTTATATAGTCCACGGTTACATCTTGCTTGCGTAATTCTTTGAGCAAATCGGCCAACGGAGCGCCGGATTCGACAAACGGACGAATCCAACCGCCGGCCTCGGCCAATCCCAGCACGTCTTTCAAAGCATCCAACACTGCTCGTGTTTCGAGGGTGTAGCGTCGTTCTAAAGCACTGGAGAAGTGGTGCGAAGCCATACCGAACTCATTGGTTTGCATGTGAGCGCACCCCTCGAAGTAGTCGCTCCAGGCCCTGTGGTTCTGAAGGCGATTCATGGCCGCCACTCTGCGGAATCGCTTCACTTCGGCGAGGGCGTAAGCTAGGTCGCCGGACAACAGGTGGATGAGAACCAGCGCGCCGATCAGCTT
>JARFPZ010000669.1 GCA_029288035.1 Desulfosarcina sp. | reverse complement strand
GACCCATTGCAAGCCAAGCTCGACAGCATGTTGGATTGACCGAACCTGTCGCTTTTTTTGCAACTGACGTATTCCAATCCATGTTTCCTTTGGGATGCGGATTGTGGTTTTGATGTATTCCTTGTTTTTATCCATTTTTATTTTCTCAACCTGGTGATGGCGTTCAGGCCTTCTATCTTGATAGGAACTGACAGCCCTCTAAATTGGTAAGTGGGTTTGTTATGCCCTGATGTATGAGCGTCCGAATCTGGAGAGAAAAAATGGCGATTGTTAATCAGGTTTCAAGTTCAAATATAACTTCGCCATTCGCACTTCACCGTTTTATCAATAATCCCGCTCCTAGAATAGCTCAATCTGATTTTCTGACCTGGCCAGCGCTTGATTGCAAAGATCTGGCTTTTTTTCGGCGAGACTATGGATAAAACACTTATTAAATATCACAGAATTGTCGGAACGTCAGATATACTGAGATTTTCAAAGGCTTGGTCAATCCTGTGACGCTATCGATTCCCGGTGTATTTATTCACAAGATTTAAAGCCATTGGCGCAAAACGAATTCCATTTTTTATTTGTTCATATCCTTCTTCGATAAAGCCTAATTTCTTGTATGCAGGGACTGAATTAGGCGAGGCATTCACAGTGATTTTCTGTAATTCTGACTTTTTTTGGAGGCACAGATCAACTGAGCGCCTAAAAAGTTCCTTGCCGATTCCTTTGCGCTGGAATTCTTTTGCGACGAAAAAGAGGGAAACATGGTTATAGTCTCGTATTTCAATGAAGCCGATAGGATTTTGGTTTTGTAAAGCAACTATGTTTATATGGTTTGATTGTGACCGCTCTTTTAAGGAGTTTGGATCGATGTATTTAAGAAATTCGTTCCTGCCTTCTTCTAAAAAATATGTTTCAACAAACTCGTCAAAAACCGTAGATATCAAATTAAAAATCTGGGCTTCTTGACCAGATTTCATGGACATATAATTAATTTCATTTACCATGACAAATTACCAATACCCCAATTATCTATGCGCTTTCCCTTATCATCTTCGCCATTTTCTCCAGGTATCTTGCGAGTTCGAGGCTGTATTCTTTGTCTCCCATTTCAATGTATTGTTTGATTAATTGTTCTATGTCCACGAGTTGTTGGTCTTTTGATTGGATGACGTTTAGGATCTTTTTGTCGGGGAACCCGGGCGCTGTGATCGATATTTACCATGGTAGGCGGTCTCCTATGGGTTCGCCTTCGGTGATGATTACGTCCAAGGTTTGGTCGGTGCCAAGGTTTGAGTGTGTTTTAACCATTTTATCGAATCCTTGTTGGGTTTAATATGGGTGTAGAGTCAAAGATTTCTGATAAATTCGTAAACATAAAATTTTATAATTTTTTGTGCAGTTACGCCTCTGGATTGTGGGAGTGTCTCAACGTCGGTGACGATTTCCCCATCTATCAACCGTGGAAGAATTCTTCAGAAATCGTTAATGCAGGTTTCGCCAAAGACATGGAAGCCACAATCATTGCAGTTCTCTCTCATTTGACAGGATACCTGATAATCGTTTTCATTTTATCCGGCTTATTTTTTCTTGGGTCGGAAAGGTAAATTTCATGATGCTTGCCATTTACAGAAATTCCGTTAGCATCTATGAACGCCATTAACTCATTGATTGTTTTATGTTCAGTTGAATATGGTCCAATGTGCATGATTTGAACACATTTCCCCTCTGTCATTTTCTCGAGTGCTATTTTTTGTACTAATTCATTCTTCTTTTTCTTTGCAACTATTAGTTGAGCAGAGAACATCAATTCTTTTGTGATAAACTCGGGCATTCTGATCAACAATTTCCAGCGCCACTCATTTCTTGGTATTTCAAGTGCAGGCGTATCTCCCTCTACCCACCATAGGCCTTCCAACTTGGGAACCCCAAAATCCTTATCTTGCTCTTTACAAATTTTCTTGATCCCGTAAGCTAAAGGATACAGAGCTTCCACTTTACTTACAAACATTTTTCCTGCTGGCTCTCCAATACCCTCAATTGTCAAATAGTTGGCTTCATCAAACTCAACTATTTCAGGATTTTTCCCCGCATTGTAATAAGACTTATACTCTTTTAATAAATCGAGCTTAGACATCAGTTTTTATCCTTATAATTGCGATATTTTTTTTAACCGTCCAATTTTTCCCTCAGCTTCCTCGAGCACCTGAACGTGACTACTTTCCTTGGTCGCATCATCATGTCTTTGCCTGTCGCCGGGTTTCTGCCTCTTCGCTCCGTTTTTTTCTTGACGCAAAACTTTCCGAAGCTGGAGATCAATACGTCTTCGCTGTTTTCCAGGGTGGATTTGATTAGTTCGAGCAATATTTCGACAGTCTCGAAGGCTTTTTGTTGGGTGTACCCGTTGTTTTCAACAACGGCTTGGACGATGCGGGCTTTGGTGAGGGTAATTGTTTTTGGCATTGAGGTCTCCTTTCATGAGGAAGACTTCATGTTAACGGTAAGAGCTTGATTTGTCAATAAAAAACTGGTTATGGTTTAACACCACCAAGATGTTGCAGAATTGGAAAAAATGACCATTCGGAAGGCTGTTGGTGTTGTATTAGGAGAGACCGGAGGGGTAGGACAAAATTCTGTCTCAAAATTACAAGGGTTATAGTTTTCATAAATCAACCCTCATTTTGATTAGGCAAACTAATCCACAAAAACGATGGGATCAAAGTGTTAGGATTTGCTGAGCTAACCTAAAACTCCCAGGTCATTGTGGGTTTCTCCTGGCCAATCTACATAAAGTGAAAAGTTTACATTTCGTGCCTTAGTCGAATCCTTTGAAATATATGATTTTATTGTGTATTTGTTTAGTTAATCTTAAATCTGATCGTCCATTTTTTCTGGGTGACTTGAATTTTGTGTGCAGGTTATAGCTGGTTTTGAGGTAGGATTAAAATATAGGATTCGGGCCGATTTAAATCCGTAAAGGGTGAATTCAAGATGTCGGATTCACCCCCCAGTTTGGGATATAGTTTGAATATCCCGATGCTTTTGTGCGCCTGGTTCATGATTTTTATCACAGCAATAACGATTTAATGCTTGAGGGTATAAGTCCACGTATCTGCAATTTTGAGAGATCCGATTTTATAAAGATACTTTAGCAGATATCGGTAATTGAGGATCAGTTGAGACAAGTTGGAGAGCACATGTGATTTTGATAATGTAAAAATTAAGAGCTTAGAGGATGGAGACTCCTACTTTACCTGTTCTGTTGACATAATTGTTTAAGTCTTTTTAATGCCATCCTGTCTTTAAGCGTGAGGGCCCTATCGTTTTCAATTTCAATTTCCCCGCGCAGTGCCGCTTCGTATTCTTTGCGCAACAATGCCACTTTGATATTAAAAGGGGTATCCATTTCCACTATATTACTTTGTTCCTGCACAACTGAGCGATTCCCATTTGCCCGCAGCACAACTATACCGGAATTTGCTAAGAGTTTTCTGTTTTCTATACGATCCTCCCGATTTGGCCAGCATACGTTGGCGCAGTGGGCGCAGACGCTAAAAAACAAATAGTCCGGGTCAAAAAAGGATTCCCTGTAGTTGGTGTATACGTTTAATTCTTCTGGGTTCGCATCCGGGTCTGCCTTCCTGAGGCGTGTGCATAATTCATCTACATCTGTATCTTTCTCAGGAAAAGGGGTATCCACCCGATAAGGACTCCAGTTTGTCCATTTCCTGTTGGGTGATAGACTATGGTAGCCGTCACAGCCGATCCAGCAGCAATTATTGGTTCGCTTTCTGGCGATCTCTTCGGTAATACCGGCAATATTAATTTTGACACTCTCCTTTTTATGAATCATCTCAACCGGGCAAGAAGCAACACACATTTTACAGCCATCACAAGGATTATCCTCAATAATCGGGTTCGAATTAAGCTTGGCCGATGTAAGTACTGTGCCCAATAAAATTGCCGATCCATACTGTGGAGTCATGACATTACCGCTCCAGCCAAGTCTACCGAGACCAGCAGCAACTGCTCCATAACGATGAGAAAAGTCAGGATTCATCGCGACAACCTCTGAGACATCTTGGGCACCCGGCTCTGGGCGGTAATTGTTGTTGATGTCCACAGTAAGAGCATCAAAGCCCTCGCTTTTCAAGAAGGCCACTAAATTATCACTAATAACATAAAGGAGTCGAGTGTTTTCCTTTTTATCGAGATTATAGGAACGCCAGTTTGTTTTGCTGAAAAATTCTCCTAAGGCCCTCTGATCATAGGGTATGGCAAATGAGATGACTGATTGGGCGGAAGGTAACAAATAGCCGGGATCACCAGAAGGCGGTGCATCAGACAGCAGCTTCCGTGAAGCAAGGCCAACGAGAGCGGCACCATTTTCTCTGGCAATTGTTTTGATGTGGGTTTCCAGTTGTCGCATTATGAGTGCACCTTTTATTTTGGCAGCAAGATACTCCCTCAATTAAGCTCGCTCAGCTTATTGGCACAGAGGAACATGCTCGGTCAAGAAGTTTATTACCTAACGTTGTTAATTATAGATAACCTGCACAAACGACTTCCCCGAAAGTCTGTGATATCACAAATTGCCCCAGACTACAGATTCGTAGATGAAAGTCCAAAAATTTAAATTCACATGAAACCTGGTTATTCTTGCCATATGTGAATTCGTTATTGTCTCGAATAGAAAAACGATATCACAATGTCTTCTCACATCCTTTAGCTGTTTTCCTGTCCATATTCAACCATTTTTCAACTCAACAAATGGTTTAAACATATGAACCGTGCGTTGTTCATCGGATTGTATAGAATGCTCTTTCAAATCCACTAAAAATTACACCGTGATAATTAGGTTTGCTGAACAAATCTATAACCCCCGGCCTTTGTGGGTTTCCCCTGGCCAATTTATATTCTGGTGAAAGTGTATATTGCGTGCCGATTTCCGATCCCGTGTTTACCTTGTGGCATTTGCCGGACAGGTGATATAAAGGTTATTAACCACAAGATGGAACGGGATGGAAATGAGGGGTTTGGATGATTTTACGGGACGTTATGAGGCGCAAGGGATTTGCATTGATAGCGACAGTTGTTGTGGCTTTGGTGTTGGCGCCATGTCAGATTAGGGCTCAGATTCATAAAGAGGCCAGTAAGACTGCGGCAAATGAGATGGCTCTCGACCGGGCTTTCCTGGAATGGCTTGACGCACTGCGTGCAGAGGCACGCAGGAGGGGCATTTCCGAGTCGACGTTAAATGCGGCGTTAGACGATATCGCCCCGGTTATGCGCGTGATTGAACTTGACCGTAACCAGTCGGAGTTTACCCAAACCTTCTGGACCTACCTCCGTAAGCAGGTCAACGATCACCGGATAAAACGAGGACGGGCACTGCTATTAAAACATCTTGATCTTCTGAATAACATCCATGCTGAATACGGCGTGCCGCCTCGGTATCTCATCGCTCTTTGGGGCCTGGAGACGACATTTGGCGACTACCTTGGCAGCTTCCATGTTATCGAGGCACTGGCGACGTTGGCCTACGACCAGCGGCGCGCCCAATTCTTTCGGGCGGAGCTTCTTAACGCATTGAAAATTGTCGAGGAAGGCCACATTTCACCGGATGCGATGAGGGGCTCCTGGGCTGGGGCGATGGGGCACATGCAGTTCATCCCTTCAACGTTCACCGGACATGCTGTAGATTATAACGGAGACGGCCGCAAGGACATATGGGGCAGCTTGCCTGACGCCTTTGCTTCCGCGGCGAACTTCCTTTGCAACATAGGCTGGCAACCTGAGCAAATCTGGGGTCGCGAGGTGCGCCTGCCTGAGGACTTTAATCTAATACTTGCCACGATGGACATGAAAAAGACTCTGGCGGAGTGGTCGTCGCTTGGGGTACGGCGGTCCGACTGGACGGCCTTGCCGCAGGCGGATATGGCAGGTTCCATCGTGTTACCCCAGGGTTATAAAGGCCCAGCATTTTTGGTGTATGACAATTTTCGGGCAATTCTGCGTTGGAACCGTTCGATCAACTATGCAATCTCGGTTGGCTATCTCGCGGATCGAATAGCCGGATTGCCGCAGATTGCAAACGGCCAGGATGCGGAGCATGAACCGCTTTCGCGCGAAGAGGCCAAGGAGATGCAGCAGCTTCTCAACCTGCTCGGCTTTGACGCTGGCCCAGAA
>JARFPZ010000658.1 GCA_029288035.1 Desulfosarcina sp. | reverse complement strand
CGACAAAAAGAAAATAAGCCCGTCGATTGGACGCCCGAAACGTTTCTCATCGATTCCGAATTGGCAGACGAGATGAGGCATTTTTTCTCTGATTATCAGCATGTTACCAGAGAATTTTATCGGCTCAATCAGAAGATGGATCGGCTGCAGGAATTCGACAAAGACAAACAGCCCGATTTGTATCAATATGAAATTGATAACATCTTAAGGCGATTCAACCGGCAGGTAAGCCCTGGAGACGATTTTGAAAAAACCGCATAAAGAGGTTATCATCGTCGGTGCCGGCCTGGCCGGGTTGTCGTGCGCTCGTCGTTTGATGAAAGATGACATTCCATTTCTAATTCTGGAGGCGGACCAACGCATTGGCGGACGAATAAAGACCGATCGGTGCAACGGATTTATATTAAACCACGGATTCCAAGTGCTGCAAACAGCCTATCCGGAAGCGCGCCGCCTGCTGGATTATGAACGCCTGGCGCTCAGACCTTTTGCAGCGGGGGCCATCATCTACATAGATGGCAATTTCCATCGTATCGCCGATCCCTGGCGCCACCCGCAAGCCCTGTGGCACACCCTGACTGCGCCGATCGGAACCTTGACGGACCGCCTGCGAATAATCCGACTGGTGATGAGTGTTCGCCGGGGATCACACGCTCGTATTTTTCAGAATCAGGACAGATCGACGATGGAATTTTTAAGGTCTTGTGGTTTTTCGGAGACCATGATTCAAAGATTTATCAAACCCTTTTTTGCCGGTGTATGTCTCGATCCCGACATCGAGACCTCGAGTCGGGTTTTCCGCTATGTTTTTCGAATATTTGCCGAAGGGGCAGTCGCCTTGCCCGGCGAGGGAATGGCCGCCATCGTGGATCAGCTGAGGAATGATCTGCCGCCTGACCGCATTCGCACCGGCAATCGGGTGGCATCCGTCCACCCGGAGGGTGTTGTGATGGAAACCGGGGAACACCTCAACGGTGGCGCGGTGGTATTGGCGACCGAGGGCCCGGAGACGGCTCGACTGCTGGGGGCGACAGAGGCGGTCGGTTCCCGAGGGGAATGGTGTCTTTACTTTGCGGCCAAAGAGCCGCCCATTACTGAGCCCTATCTGGTTCTCAACGGCGACGGGAGCGGATGGGTCAACAGCCTGACGGTACCGAGCATTGTCGCCCCTTCCTATGCGCCGGCCGGCCAGCATTTGATATCGGTGGTGGTTATCGGGCATGGATCTGCGGACGACGCCACCGTCGAAGCGACGGTGCGCGGGGAGTTGAGCGATTGGTTTGGCCGGGGGGTTAGTCAATGGCGGCATTTGGAAACCTACCGCATTGGTCATGCCTTGCCCGAGCAGAACCCACCAGTGCCGGATCCGACGATACGACCTGCTGAAATAAGGCCCGGAATTTATGTTTGCGGCGAATACGGCAGTGTTCCAGGCATCCAGTGGGCCTTGCTCTCCGGACGACAGACTGCTGAAGAGGTTCTAAAGATGATGAATTCGAATCGTTAGCAGGTCAGCCTTTCCGTGGATCAATAGCCAGCTGGTCTGATCGAAAAGAAACATAAGTGTTCACCGCTGAGGTCGCTGAGTAAAAAGCCTTAGATCATCTCTGCGTGCTCAGCGATCTCTGCGCCGAACCCCTCATATGAAACTACATTATTTTTGCCGTATTTTAATCTTCCCTTTTATACGATTCTTTTTTGATCAGACTGGACGCTCGCGGCCAGCGGCCGTGCTCTTATGAAACTAAACCAAGTTAAAAGCGAACCGCAGAATATCGAATTTCGAATGTCGATGGGTGGGTTCGCTTCGCTCAGTCATTTTTTTATAAAATAGACAGAATACCCTATTAACTGCAGTCGGGGATGTTCAAATCCGGCAATGGTTCCAGCAGGCCTTGTACCCAACGATCTGGGAATTTTTCGATGCCGTGGGAAGCCCCCAGAAGAGCACCCAATAATGCACCACGGGCAGCATTGTCTCCGCCCAAGTTGGTATTGGCGATCAGAGCAGTTTGCGGGTCATCATGGTATTTTAAGGCCAGATACACGACGGCCGGAACCGAATCTTCAACGTAACAGGCCGTGCTGAAGCGCGGACCGATTACCCAATCATCCGGTTGACTCAGCAGTTTCCCAAAAGGGTGTCCTAAGAATGGATTGGTTTGTCTGTCGATTTTTGCGACGATGGCCTTTTTGAGCGGGATTCCGTTGAACACCTCCAACAACAGATCGATAACCAATGATCCAGCGGTTTCCATTTTTCGGCCGGGATGGGTCAACGCCAGATGCGCCAGGGCGGCCTCGCGGGCTTTGTCGGGCCGGTTGAAATAGAAGGCAACGACAGGCAGGATTCCGACCAGGCCGCCGATATGCTTTTCTTGGACGCCGCACTTGTGAGTCGGTCGTCCCCTGGCATTGTTGGCAAAAAAGTTGCGATGGCATTCCTCGATGTAGGTATCCTGATGGTTACCCGGCGTTGTCATGAATTCAATGTACCTTCTTACAAAATCATCTGCGTCATAGGCGCCGGTTTGGTTCATCGATTCAATGAGCAACCGGCATATTTTGACATTTAAGGTATTCTCGCCGGCCGTGAGAAACTGGTGATAATGAATACCTCTTTGCCCCCAATATTGGGCCTGATCGTGCAAAATTTCACCTTTTGAATTTGGCGCCCGATAGTTAGAGCGCCAGAGAATGCTGTCCGAGTGGGGATTGCGAGGTGGCAGATAGTCCGTTACCCGGCCATAATCCGCTTCGAGTGCCTGGCGGTTGTAATACCAGTGTACCGGCATCGCCAGTGCATCGCCGATACAGAGGCCATAAATGGTGCCTTTTAGTTTAGAATACATCTTATCATCCTTATCAATAGTTGCGTGCAACATTACAAGGGTAATGACCATACCTGGCAAGTCAATAAGATAAAATTGAACGCAACCTCATCCTGACGCTTTAAAATAGTAGTCTTATACTGTTATTTTGACCTCAAAAGTTGTCTATTGCAAAAATTAAATAATGATTATCTTATTAATGAACAACAATTACAACCAATGGAGGATAAAATTATGAAAGTAAGCTTAAAATGTTTCTCGTCGCTCGCTGACCCTGCTAAATGTGACTTCAGAGACAGCACAGAGTATGAACTTAAAGACGGACAAACCGTAGAGGCGCTTGTCGAGCGCGCGGGAATTGATAAGGATACCATAAAGATTGCATTTTTAAACAACAAGACAGTGGGTTTGGACACGGTCCTGTCAGACGGAGATAAAATCGGTTTGGCACCGTCTGTCGGCGGGATGTAACTGATGAAAGCCAATGAAAGAAAAGAGGTCACGTTAAACAACCTCAATATTTTAAATATGCTCTATTTTATGACTTGACTCTGCGGAAATTATCGTTTATCCATATTAGTTTAAAATGATAGATGATATTTTCCATGATCGGTTAACATTTATCTTCCAATCTATGTTATTAAAGACAACAATGTGACCAAAAGAGGCTGAGCACAGTTTTTGACACCAATCGCTCGGCATGTCATAAACCTAAAACGGAAGAAAGGAGTTCACATGGAGGTAAAAGACTATTGTAAAGCGATGTTGGCAGAGGTATCGGCCTGGAAAGCGAAACTGGATGCTATGAAAAAGACAGCAGACGGATTTGGGTCCGAGCAAAAAGAAAAAGTCCTCCCGTTGATCGGGCAGCTTGAGCAAGAGGTCGTAAACGCACAGCTGCGGGTAGATCAACTCGAGAATGAGTGCCCTTCCGACTGGTCGCCAATTAAGAATGAACTAGACGACCTTTTTGGTACAATTGGCAGCAAACTCGATCGTTCCTTCTCGGATATGTCTTCCCGAGAAAAGTTATGGTAAAAACAAGACGGGGGGAGAGTGAATCACTCTCCTCCCGCCTTCCGCATGTTTTGAATGTGGCAGCTGACGACGACTCATACACGAATATTGCATTAGATCAAAACTTCCTATCAAATCTCAAACCGTCCCTCTAACATAAATCCCCTGAGCGCCAAGATAAAATTCTGAATTAAATGGTGGCATTATCAAAAGATTGGTAAGCGGACTGTAATTATCACATTGTCTTTTTTCCTGGGTGGCACCGTATTTAACTCTTCTGGGATTACACCGTAAAATCCTTTCTCGAATAATGGAGGATACATTCATGAAAAATGCCCAAAAGAATATTGTTGTTATTGTTATATTGAATATCTGCTTAAGTCTCGTATCTTGGCTAGATATCGCTTCTGCAACATCGAGTTCGTCACAAGCTTCGCCGGAATGACGCAAGCATGTCAAAATTTGCATCAACGAAAGCGATGGCATTCGGGAAACGCAATGAGCGTCGTCAGATCTTCGGTAGAATTTCCTGCCAATCCTGTTTGAAGCTCAGCATTGACAGATAAACACAGCAATCCGGATAAGACGCGTGGAGTGTTTTAAGATTCTCGGTAGGATCGTATTTTTCTGCCCTTTCATCTTTGTCTTTACCGACACTTCTGTAGAGAAGATCGATGTTCTTAGACATCCAAGCTTCTACGACGATGGGTATGTTAAAATCTTTTAGCTTGTCGACGTTTTCGTCTTGACCGATGATCGGCTGGGTAACCACATATTTTGCGCCGGCATCGATTTTTTGCTTCATTCGATTCAGCTCAAACGGCATCGGGTTATACGGATTGAAGGCTGCACCGGTGATGACTTGATCGGAAAACTCCTCGTTAATGTATTGAATCAAATCAATGGAGGTTGCCACGCTCAGTTTGCCGCCGATGCTTTTGGGGTCTAGTTTAGGCAACAAGGGACCGCCGTCTCCCCTAATAACGAGAAGGTGTTTTAAGTTTGCCTGGGCGGCGTTTTGCAGCAACGCGTCCAGCTCGTTCTTGGTGTGAAACGTATTCAAATTCATCACAACCTTTGCGGGATCCACGGATAGGCCCCTTAGCTGAATACTCTCCAGTGCGCCGAGTCTTGGTTGTCCCATGGGGTTGTCCGGAATGGATAATCCGCAACCGGCATCCAGAATCCTTCGATAGCGTTCAGCAAATCTATCGAGAAAGCTTTCCATCTGATCGTCAGCCGATCTTTTCGGTGATAGCAACTCCACCATATATGAGTAGTTGAACATGACAGATTCCCCTTAAAATATTGAGCGCTAGACGCTCATTCACCGTGCGCGGTGCTTAGTGAGTACAGTTCTTGGCAAAATTGATCAATATCTGAAATGTATTTGGCATTGATTTCCTCTAAAATTTGGGTGCAATTTGCAATCGCCCGACCCCCCACAAATAGCGCCACATCTCTGTCTAAATATCGTCGCAGCTTGCGCAGTTCTTCAACCAGAGGGTGTTGATTTAAAAGATGGGTGACGCTGACTGCCACCGCTCGCGCACCGCTTTGTTTGACGACCGTGGCAATTTCCTCGGCCGGTAAATTGGGACCGTAGTAAACCGGGTGCCAACCATTTTCCGCAGCCGTCAAGGCAACCGTCAGCGCGCCAACATCATGCCACTGACCCACCGTTGTTGCGATAACAATTGAAGGCGCAGGATCGGTCGTTTCGGTTGCTCTTAACATGTTCAATAAAAATGTGCGCGTCACAGTGGTGGCCATATGCTCATTGACGATTTTTAAAGCGCCTTTTTGCCATAGCTCACCGATTTCTCTGAACAGGGGAACAATAATCTCCTTTAACAGGACCGGCCGGGTCAGATCGATTGCCGCTTGATCATAGGAGCGTTCCAAACCATCTGGATCAAGATTTAAAACAGCAGCTAAACACTTTTTGCAAAGATCGTTCTTAGCTGATTGTTGGATTGGCTGCGTTTTCTTGGCTGACGTCTGCAGTGACGACGCATTATTCTTTGGTTTCCGGGAAGTTAAGGTGGCGCCACGCTGGGTAAGGTTCCACAATTCTTTGGAGTCCAATGGCGCAACCTGTGAAATGCTATGGCCGGCATCCGTTGCGCTTTTGAGTAGCTGCAGGCGCTGAACGTCTTCTTCAGAGTACAATCGCCGATTCTTGGGTGAGCGGTGCGGAACAACAGCCTCGTAGCGCTTTTCCCATGCCCGGATGACATGGGACGACAGGCCGGTCCTCTGGGAGACGTATCGAATTGTGTATATGCTGTTATGGTCCATAGAGTTAACTTAGCCTGTCGACTTGATTTTGTCAAGGTATGGTTTATATGTTGTGCATTAGGCGTGATTCGCTTTGACATACGGCATTTTTCATGGCACATTAACAAATTGGATGCATCACTTAATCCAAAGTACCATCGTTAATGATTAATCTATCACCTAAACTGATCGGTTCCAGGTTCAGGGTTCACGGTTCAAAGGTTACAACGGATTGAACCTGATTATAATACTAATCAAGGATCTGAGACACCCGATTTTACCCATTGGGTGGAAAGCCGTTAATAACACATAAATGCTGAACCCCTTTGATAGGACAGGGTTGGGTGTTTTTCAACCTGGAACGTTGAACCCTGAACCGCTCAACCTTGGTATCAATATTCAGGTAATCATCCATTTAAAAACCTAAGGGAGGTGGAGCGTGCTTCATCAATTTGAAACGATCATTGTGGGATCTGGCGGATCGGGTCTATATGCGGCCCTGGAAGCCAGTCAACGTTCGCAAACGGCGGTGCTCTCAAAGCTATTTCCCGTTCGCAGCCATACCGGAGCAGCTCAGGGTGGCATCAGCGCCGCACTTGGAAATGTGGAAGAAGACAAGCCGGAATGGCATGCCTTTGACACCGTCAAAGGCGGCGATTATCTGGTTGATCAGCAGGCGGCCAAGATATTGGCAGAAGAAGCCGTTCAAGCAGTATATGATCTGGAAAACAGGGGCTTGCCGTTTAACCGGACCCCCGAAGGACGCATCGATCAACGTCGCTTCGGGGGCCATACCCGCAACTTTGGCGAAGCACCCGTGCGTCGCGCTTGCTATGCCGCGGATCGCACCGGGCATATGATTCTGCAAACCCTTTATCAGCAATGTATTAAAAACAATGTATCTTTTTATGACGAATTTCAGGTTCTCGATTTGATAATGGCGGAAAATCGCTGTAAGGGCGTTGTTGCGGTTGAACTGGCTACCGGTGAATTGCATGTATTTGCCGCCAAAGCCGTTCTGTTTGCCACCGGCGGGTTTGGACGCATCTTCAAGATCACATCCAATGCACATGCCAACACCGGAGACGGCCCGGCGATATGTGCCCGACGCGGCATTCCGCTGGAAGATATGGAATTTTTCCAGTTTCATCCCACCGGCATCAAGGGCCTGGGTATTTTAATTTCTGAGGCAGTGCGAGGGGAGGGCGGTATCCTGCGCAATCGGGATGGAAAACGATTTATGGAGCACTATTCGCCGACCCTATTGGATTTGGCCCCCCGGGACATCGTTGCCCGGTCAATTTTAACGGAAATCAGGGCCGGACAAGGCATCCGAGGCGATCGCAAGATTGACGATTATGTCCACCTGGATGCAACCCACTTGGGCAAGGATATCCTCGGGGCAAAACTACCGGACATCACCAGTTTTTGCCAAACCTATCTGGGTCTAGATCCGGCTGACAGTGCCATCCCGGTGTTACCCACGGCACATTACGCCATGGGTGGCATTCCAACCGATATCGACGGCCGTGTCATCAGGGACGGCAAGGGTACCATCGTCGAAGGTCTATATGCTGCCGGCGAATGTGCCTGTGTCTCGGTTCACGGTGCCAATCGGCTGGGGACCAATAGTCTGCTTGACTTGGTGGTCTTTGGACGTCGGGCCGGCCGGCATATCGGTGAATATGTCAAAGAGGTGGAGGTCCCAGCGGTCAGCGAAGATGTCACCGACACGGCCGCAGGCTGGATTAAACAACTGACCGATGGTCAGAGTGGTCCCCATGGCGGACATATCATGGAGGAGATGCAGACCACAATGATGGCAAACGTCGGCATCTATCGCAACGAAAAAGACATGCAGGCGGCGGTTGGTCAGATCCAAAACCTGCTCGATCGCTATCAGCAAGTGCGTGTGCAGGATAGCGGCAGTGCCTTTAACACCGATTTGCTAGAGCTCATTGAACTGCGTAATTTGTTGGATTTGTCACTGCTCACAGCGGCCGCTGCCTTAAATCGTCAAGAGAGTCGCGGCGCTCACAGCCGGGAAGATTTTCCGGATCGTGATGATGACAACTGGCTGAAACACTCCTTGGCCTACTTGAACGGTGACACGGTGCGTATTGAATACAAGAAGGTTGATACATCCATATGGGAACCCAAACCGCGGACTTATTGATAAAAGGATATGACAATGAAAATTATTCTCAAGATCAAACGATTCAACCCAGAAAGTGATGAAAATTCCTATTTTCAGGAATTCACGGTTGAGGCAGATCCGAATGACCGGTTGCTGGATGCGCTAATGCATGTCAAGCGTTTTCAGGACGGTACCTTGGGATTTCGCAAAAGCTGCGCGCATGGGGTCTGCGGTTCCGATGCGATGCGGATCAACGGCAAAGATGGTTTGGCCTGCAAAACCCTGATAAAAGATCTGGCATCCCGGGACGGCGAGACGATCGCCATTGAACCGCTGCGGTATTTTCCCGTGCAACGCGATCTGATCGTGGATCAGTCGGAATTCTTCAAGAAATATCGGGCCGTCAAGCCCTACCTTATCAATGATGACATTCCCAAAGAAAAGGAGCGTATCCAATCTCAGGAAGAGCGAATGGTCTTTGATGACACCACCAATTGTATCTTGTGCGCCTCGTGCTATTCCGCCTGCCCGATTCCCGAAAACAATTCAGAATTTTTAGGGCCGGCAGCCATTGCGCAGGCCTACCGCTTTTTGGCAGACACTCGTGATCAAGGATTCGAGGAACGCCTGCCAAGTTTAGATCAGCCGGATGGTATTTGGCCCTGTCAGAACCACTTCAAATGCACCCAAAGTTGTCCCAGGTCAATCTTGCTCACCAAACGAATAAACCAAACCAAGAAAATGATTGAAACGTACCGAAATGATAGCGATGAAAAGATAAATAATGGGGAATCCTGAAAATCTTCAGACAACTCAATTTATCCAAAATTAAATCGGCAGTTCACAGTGCTACTTTGTAACCTTTGCCTCTTAAATTGTCTCTATAAGGTCGACGCACAACAAGTGGACATGCCGTTCTTCTGCAGTGGTGGTTCAGATAACCCCCGTGAGGTTCACCTCCTTTCCTCTGCATCTGAGCCACCACACTTTAAACCTGACCTAATCCTACTGAAAATATCAAACCAACCGCTGTTATCGTGGCCTAACCGTGTATTGATGACACCTTTCTGTTTCCTCTCGTCCCCAGGCGGACATTTTTCTTGAAATGAACTGGACTTTTGATGAAATTAATGGTTATGCAGGAGGAATACCTCGACTTTGCACGAGTCGGTAGGTGAAAATTGATAGGATAAATCCGAACAAAAACCATCACGCAATAGAGGTCGAAATGAGTATTCCATTTTATCTTAAGCTGTATTTGCTTACTGTCCCGATATTTTTTGTTATTGACCTGATCTGGCTGGGAGTTGTCGCCAAAGGTTTTTATCGGAAAAATTTGAATCATATCCTCAGCCCAAGTGTCAATTGGCCGGCTGCAATCATTTTCTATTTGATGTATATTGCCGGGATTCTTATTTTTGCGGTTCTGCCCGGCCTCGCTAAAGACTCATTGCGCCATGCCGCTATGTGGGGTGCACTCTTTGGGTTTTTTACATATGCAACCTATGATCTGACAAATCTGGCTCTGCTCAAAGATTGGCCACTGAATGTCGTCATTGTCGATATCCTTTGGGGGGTCGTCCTTTGTACAGTCGTTGCATCGCTGAGTTTTGGTGTTGCCAGATGGATGCATTAGCGGGGCGAATCCATCTGTAAAATAAAACTTCAAAAAAAATAAGTTGACAATGCCCAGCGGGTGTCTAATATTTGTCTTAATAAAGTATATGCCAAAATCGATAATACTATATATATGATTGTGCCGAAGGGCACGACGACAGATGGGATCGTGTCGATATCCGTCACATCCGACATCTGTTGAGCTGCTGCAGGAGGTAATTAATGCCATCCTTCGTTATTTCTGAAAAATGTGATGGGTGCAAGGGTGGGGATAAAACTGCATGTATGTACATCTGTCCCAACGATCTCATGGTTTTGGAACCTAATGAAATGAAGGCCTACAACCAAGAGCCTGATCAATGTTGGGAATGCTTCTCATGCGTCAAGATATGTCCCACCCAGGCAATTGAAGTGAGAGGTTATGCGGACTTTGTACCACTAGGAAGCAGTGTTATGCCGATGTTGGGAACCGAAGACGTGATGTGGACTTGCAAGTTTAGGAATGGGCTCATCAAACGTTTCAAATTCCCGATTCGGACCACCCCCGAGGGTACTGCGAATGCGTACCAAGACCTGAAAGGGAAGGATCTGGAGAGCGGACTTCTCAGCACCGAAGAAGCTGACGGCGTGTCGTTGCCGGATCCCCAGCAAATGGTCTGACGCTTCAAGTGCCACCGAATTTCACCTCCTTTTAAAGGCGGCGGCGTAGGTAGCCAAGCCTATCTGCACCGCCGTTTTTTATACAGATAAGCCATTGTAAAAGGTCAATAACCTGTATGTTTTTTTTAGATGGAATTCTTCGTAGCTAAAATAAATATGAGTTATATCGAAGATATGGAAGACAGGTGGGCAAATGCTCGAGTAAAAGGGTCTTGCTTGAATCTGAATTGACCTTCGATTCATTTGCCCGGATCGGTGTACCTATATACTCCGTTACTCTAAAATAATGGGGAAAATGTGCTATTCAAATATCGTGGTATTTATAGATGTTGCAGAAGCCAAAGTCTAATTTACTTCTTTCTGTGAAATTTCATTTCAAAATTTTGGGGATGGTCTATATAACTTGTCTTTTCATTCCGTAGGTTGGGTTGAGCCTACTCCAGTCTCTGTTGGATTTCGTTGTAATCAATCCAACCTACACATTACCGGTATTATTGCCAAATGCGAAACCCAACAGCGACCGATTTCGGAACCGAGTCCGAATAGTTTCATTTCAGATCAGACTGGATGCTCGCGGCCAGAGGCGATGCTCACATCTTCTTGGAAGTCCCATGGTCAGCAACGTTGAGATTACCTGCATAACGCTCGACAGTAGAAACATCTACACAATTGTCCATTTCCCACTCGGAGACGATGTTGTTATCAGCTACTTCATTGATCGGGCAATAGTAATCTTCACCCGTTTCATCGCTATATTTTCCAAAAAGATCATCTTTAGTTGTCATATCGTTTTATCTCCTTATACTATTTAATAATTAGTGAGTTAGCAACTTCCCTGCTATTGTTTTTGCGTCTTTGTGGTGCTTATGAAGAAGTTAAACATGGTAATCGTCATATACAATAAGAGCCAATCAATGGATTTTTGAGGTTAAAAAACTATCACTTTACATTTTAAATCCTTGTATAACTTTAACCGAAAATAATCTATCTATATGCGGTTAGGAGAATATTATGAATATCGGTATTGTGGGAAATGGATTGGTTGGGTCTACTGCTGCCTACGCAATCATCATGCGAGGACTCGGTCGTAAAATCGTCCTCGTCGACAAAAATAAAAAACGGTCCATAGCGGAAACCAATGACCTGCTACATGCCATACCCTTTGCCAATCCATTAACCGTTCGCCATGGCAATTACGAAGATCTAGCAGACTGTAAATTGGTAGTCATTGCTGCGGGTGTGTCTCAAAGAAAAGGAGAAAGCCGGCTCGATCTTCTCAAACGCAATGCCGATGTCTTCGCGAAAGTAATACCGGCGATTCTCACCGTCGCTCCTGAATCCATTCTGGTGATTGCAACCAACCCTTTGGACATCATGACCTATATCGCCACTCGATTTGCCGCCGATTTCGGCGTGCCGGCAACCCGGGTGCTTGGTACCGGCACCATGCTGGATACCGCGCGGTTTCGATCACTACTCGGCGCGATGCTGGACATCGATCCCCAGCATGTACACGGATATGTCGTCGGCGAGCACGGTGACTCTGAAGTGCTAACGTGGTCCTTGGCGACAGTCGGTGCCATGGGCTTAGAAGAATTTTGCAAGCAGCGATCAATCATATTTGACGAGGATCGTAAACGACGAGTTGATGATGGGGTGCGCAACGCGGCCTATTCAATTATCGACGGCAAGGGGGCGACCTACTATGGAATTGGGAGTGCCATCGCAAAAATCGTGGATGTTATTCTTCATGATCAACGATCGATTCTCACTGTTTCAACCATGACATCTTTGACGGGAGGTGCCGCCGACGTTTCCATATCCTTGCCCAATCTGGTTGGGGGAAACGGCATATTGGAGACCCTACCGTTGCCGCTAAGCATCGGGGAGTCTGTAGAATTGAAAAGGAGCGTGGAGATCCTCAAAGCGGAAATCGAAAAAATCGATATATGATAAAACGATCTTGCCGCTAGCTGGTATAATTTCCATTGATCACACTTGACATGTTGTGGCGATTTTGGCATCATCGCCACGCAATCTATTTTAAATCTTTTGCAATATTTCACCGCACAATTCGCAGATCAAACTATTTGATTTCTAATTAAATAATGCAAAACTAACCCAAAACACATCTAATAGGGGGATTTATGATTACCAACGAGCTGGTTGCGCACCATGCAACCTTAAGACAACTTTATGCCCAGTCTGAAAATGATCCGAACGCATTTGAAGAATTCACCCGCCATCTGATTGTCCATCACACCATGGAAGAAAAATACTTCTATGATATCCTAAAGATGATACCGGATGCAGAACAT
>JARFPZ010000142.1 GCA_029288035.1 Desulfosarcina sp. | reverse complement strand
ACTGGGTGCCACTACCCGTCATCCAAACATGCAGGGGAAAATGGTCATCCAATTTACCTTCGATGACCTCATCGGCGGCCTGCACAATCAGCTGCATCTTATCCTTTGCCAGCTTTCCCAATTTGTGATTGGCCAATGCCGCGGCCTTTTTTATGACTGCCAGCGCATGCACAGCTTCAATGGGGATAAGGTCTTTGCCGATGCTAAAATAAATCAATGATCGCTGGGTTTGAGCACCCCAATAGCGATCGGCCGGAACTTGGATTTCTCCCATGCTGTCGGTTTCTTTTCGCATTATTGGTTGTGACGTGGCCATCGTTCTTCCTTAATTCTTCAATCTTCAATTCCTCGATAAATCAGGATTTACGCTGCGTTGCGACCGGCTATGGTTAGCCGGGTTAGGTTATCCATGAATCACATGGCCTTACTTCCAATTCGATTCTTTATAACGTTAAACGTTAAATGTCAATAAATCAAAGCTTTGTCGCCTTGAATCCCTGCAAATTCGCCCTTTCCTGGTGCACCGGACATCCGGAATTCAAAATCCATTTTTTCTGACGACATGAAAAAAAAAGTGTTTTCCATACTTAAATAAACATCCCGCCGTCAACCACAATGGTTTGCCCGGTAATAAACCCTGCATGTGCGACGATGCTATAGGCCACTTCGGCCACATCTTCCGGTGTGGCCACCCGGCCCAGGGGCGTGCCCTCCCCCAGCCGCTTGACGTGCTCCTCCTGACCGGCCACCCATCGAGTCTGCACGATACCGGGTGCAATGCCGTTTACCCTGGCTTCCGGCGCCATTACCCGTGCCAAAGATTTGGTCACGCTGATTCCGGCGGCTTTGGATGCCGCATAGGCAATGGAGCTTCCCAGGCCCGTCATTCCTGCCACACTGGTAATATTGATGATGCAGCCTCTTTGTTTTCTGATTTCATCTGCTGCCGCCCGGCAGCAATAAAACATGCCCTTGACGTTGACGTTCATCACTCGATCCCAGTATTCCTCTTTCAAGCCTTCGAGATCACGATGATCAACGAAATCAGTGACCCCCGCACAGTTGACCAAAACATCCAAACGGCCAAATTTAGCGATGATCTCCGCCACCATGTTCCGCACACGTTCGTCATTGGCCACGTCGGTTTGATACACAAGACTTTGAACGCCAAGGGCTTCACAATCCCTCTGGGTTGCCTGGGCCTCCTCTTGCGAGCGCGAATAATTAATCGTTAAATTGACGCCTTCCCGGGCTAAACGTAAGGCCGTAGCACGTCCAATGCCGGTTCCCGCGCCGGTGATTAATGCGGTTTTACCTTCTATCATCTGATTCCTCCTGTTGAATTGGTATGTTCCAAGATAGGTCCACAAACTAGTATAACTATCTGCGCACCCAGGTTTCGAGGCGATATGAACTAAAGCTTGAATTGTGAGTAAGTAATGGATCGATGCATCAACCCAGCCTTACATCGATGGAAATTAGGCAGGCAAGGACTATGGCTGTCACTAGATACAATTTTGATTCAAGTGGTAGCCAGCACGATCCGGGCATCGGCAATGATGCAATCCTCGGCTGAACACATGACCGGATTGAGATCAATGGATTCAAAACGTTCGCCTAAGGCTATGACCAGGTCGGAAAAGGCCAGCATCGTCTCGACCAAGGCTTCCATACTCACCGCTTCCGAGCCGCGGTAACCTTCCAGCAGCGCCCGGGCTTTCAGACTGCCCACCATGGACCGCACGTCTTTTTCGGTCAAGGGCGCCATTCGGATGGCTGCATCCTGGTAGATTTCCACCGCTGTCCCACCGATGCCCATGAGAATGATCGGTCCGAACTGATAATCTATTTTCGCGCCGATGATCACCTCCACACCTGCAATCATTTTTTCCACCAGCATACCGCAAAACCCTTCGATGCGCCGAAAGTGCTTATAGGCGCCTCCGAGCGCGTCGTCATCGCCGATTCCAACGACCACGCCCTTGACCTCGGATTTATGCATGGCGTTGGGGGAGACCACTTTGGCCGCCACCGGGTAGCCGATTTCCTTGGCCCAGGATACGGCTTTGTCGACCTTTTGACATACTTTGAACACGGGCACTCTCATACCTGCCGCCCTCAGCAGTCGTTTGGCGTCCGGCTCGAGAATCCATCCAAAATTACCGGCAGAATTTAGCGCATCTTGAATCGCTGCTTTCAGCATGGTTGACACCTCCGCATGGCTTCGACCATCAGCACCGCCCCTTCAATGGATGAAGACACCGGTACCCGGTTGAGTTCGAAACCTTCGATCAGCATCCGGTATTTTTCCTCGTGGGGCACATAGGCCACCATCGGTTTGCCTTCTTTTTGGTAGACATGGCTGAGCCGGGCCCCTAGATCAGAGCTGATACCGGGAGAGTAAGGTAAAAGCAATATCAACACACAGTCGATATCCGGCGAGGCGCTTATGCCGCTAACCGCAACAATAAAATCCTCATCCACCGCGCTGCCGGTCAGATCCACCGGGTTGCCCAAAGATGCGATCGGCTGCACGCTGGCCGATAGCTGTTCCCGAATGTTACGCTCGATATCAGCGCTCAGCCGGGGAACCGTTAGACCATGGGTCGCACATGTGTCCACCGCGATAACCCCGTGCCCCCCGCTGACGGTGATGATACCCACTCGCCCGGCTATGCAGCGTTGGTAGCAGCTTAAGGATTCGCAAAAAGACACCAGCTCAAATTCATCTCTGGCCTCGACAATGCCATGCTGAGCAAGCACTTGGGAAAAGACGGTATAGTCGCCTGCCAGGGAAGCGGTGTGACTGGATACCGCTCTGGAGCCCTGGAGGCTTTTGCCAGCCTTTAGCACAATCACCGGCTTGCCGCATCTGCTGGCGGCTTGGACAAAGGTCCGGCCTTCGTTTTTTTCAAACCCTTCCACATAAAAGGCGATAACATGGGTAGCGATATCCTGAGAGAGGTAATTGAGCAAATCAAGCTCGCGAACGACAGCCTTGTTGCCGATGCTCACCGCCAGGGACAGTCCCACATTCTGACCGGCGAATTTAACCATCTGATCAACCAGCACACCGCCGCTCTGGCTGACGATAGCCACACTGCCCTCATCCGGTCGGATAAGGCGCTGTCCCGGCAGGAAAAAGGTGTCGAATTGCCGGGGAACATAGATCCCGAGACAATTGGGGCCAATGAATGGAAGATCGGTCTCACCGGCGATGTCCACCAGACGTTGTTGCAAATCGGTGCGTCCGATCTCGGCAAATCCACCTGAAATAATGGTGGCGCCGCCGACGTTGGCTTTTGCGCAACTCAACAGGATCGCGGGCACAAATTCCGCCCGTGCAGCGATCACGGCCAGGTCGATCTTGTCAGGTATATCGGCCACATCCGGATAAATGGTCTCGCGATGAATCTCACCGCCCTTGGGATTAACCGGATAGACCTTCACCGAATAGCGCAAGCGCAGCTTGCTGTATATGACGTTGGCTGGATGGCGGTCGTTGCTTCGGGACACGCCGATAACGGCAATGGCTTTGGGCGAAAACAGCGGCTTTAGGTCCACCGAGGTCCTCCTAACAGGCAATAACGATATCGGCACAAAAGTGCGCCAAATCAGCAGCCACAAGCTGGGGATAGGAGGATAGCCTCTTGAAGGGGCCCAGGCCACCTTTGCTGGTGGCCGCTGATTTTCCGTTTATCTAATTTGACATGTGTCCTTAATTTTATAAATCTTAAACCAATGGCGTATCTGCCAGCATACTACGTAAATGCAATAGGTCAATAAAAATTATGTCATCAATAAATTTGCAATTTTGTCAAATCTATTGTAACTCCATCCATAAGTCACCCAGCTTTTGCGGGATGAGAAGCGGAAAGGCTCTACCATTACCGCATGATCACGGATCGTTGATCTAAAGTTTAATGATGTCGGCAGCTTATGAATGGAGTTATCATATGTAAATTTCACCTATAATATTATGAGGTTATTATGGAATATGACATAATCCCGGACGATGAAGCCCTGAGTAAATGTACTTGGTGCCGCAGCCATATCGATGACCAGATGGAAGTCTTAGGCTTGGGCGCGAAGCTAAGGCCGGATCTTGACTTATCTGAATATGAAAGCCATTGCATTCAGATAGGCCTGGTTTCGGAAGAAAAGCCGCTTTATATGATGGTTACCACCAAAGACTCGGAAGCCAAAATTAATGGAAATGACGGTATGTTTTTGGTTTGTTCTGAAGAATGTGGTAAAAAATTAAAAGGCGTTTTGGAAAATGAAATCTCTTTAGGCAAGATGTTTGAGACCGTTCAGTACGGGTAAGGTTCATGCCTTTACGGAGGAAAAAATGACGTCGGAAAGAATCTACAACTTCAATCCGGGACCGGCAGCCCTGCCCCTTGTGGTGCTCGAAGAGATCCGGGAAAATTTTCTTAACTTCAAAGAATCCGGTATGTCCATCACCGAGATCAGTCACCGCTCCAAGGAATTTGACGATGTCATCAACGATGCAGTGGCGCGAACAAAACGGTTGCTGAACCTGGGCGACAGCTTTCAGGTGCTTTTTATTCAGGGAGGCGCCAGCATGCAATTTTGCATGATCCCCATGAATTTTCTGCTCCCGGGCAAGTCAGCGGATTACGTCGATACCGGCACCTGGTCCACCAAGGCAATCAAAGAAGCCCAAATCCAGGGCAAATCCATTGAGGTCGTGGCGTCTTCGGCAGATAAAAATTATTGCTACATCCCGCAAAACATAGCGTTTAACGATAAGGTCGACTTCGTCCATCTGACCTCCAATAACACGATCAAGGGAACCCAATGGACTGAATTTCCGGATACCAAAGGGGTGCCCATATTTTGCGATATGTCCTCCGACATCATGAGCAGACCGCTGGATGCCGCAAAATTCGGCCTTATTTATGCCGGTGCCCAAAAAAATGCCGGGCCCGCCGGTGTATGTCTGGTAATCATCCGCAACGATATACTGGACCTGGTGCCCGATTCGATACCGACCATGTTAAGGTATACCACCTATTCCGCAAAAAACTCCATGTATAATACCCCGCCGTGTTTCGCAGTTTACACCGTCCAACTCGTATTGAAGTGGCTGGAAGAAAGCGTTGGCGGCCTTGAAAAAATGGCAGCGTTGAACCGCAAAAAAGCCCGGTTGCTCTACCGTCTCCTTGACAACAGTTCTTTCTACCGGGCAACAGCCCGACCCGACAGCCGCTCGCTGATGAATGTCACCTTCCGCATGCCCGATGAGGAGCTGGAAGAACGATTTATCCGCGAAGGACTTGAAAACGGGCTTGGTGGACTCAAGGGTCATCGCTCGGTGGGCGGATGCCGGGCCTCATTATACAATGCGGTGTCATTGGATGCCGTGGAAGTTCTCACCGATTTTATGGCGACTTTTGAAAGGAAATATGGATAAGCGTTTATCGCTAAAATTAAATCCCAGATCGTAATCATCGATCTCATCAGAGCTGGGGGTATGAGGAAGGCCCCTTGAAGGGGCCGGGGCCACACTCTGCTGGTGATCGCTGTTTTGATTAACTCCATTCATAAGCCGCCGGCATCGATCAGGTATAGATCAATGATCCGCCATCTCCCGGTAACGGTAAAACCTTTTCAATTCTCACCAGCAGAGCCGGTGGCTTATGAATGGAGTTAGTCTTCAAGTTTTTAAGAACCCAGCCGATATTATTTCTGAGCAGCAAATCCGGCAAGGCCGGCTGAAGCGCAGCGAAAGCCCCGGTTCATTGGGGTTGTAGCGAAGCGTAAATACCGATTTATCGGGGAATTCAGGTTGAACATTTAATCCTGCGAAGGAAAGGAACGCCGAAATGAAAGAGAAAATCAAGAAATACCTGCTCATTGGTCTGGCAGGGACTGTCTTTTATTTTATTTTGAGCAACCATTATATTGTTGATGGGCGCAAAGTCCACCTGTTAAAAAAGACATCACTGCATCTGCATGAGACCTTTGTCAGCATAAGCAACGAAAGGCCCGAAACCATTTTAAGAAACGATATCTTACGGGATGCTGGTATTGGAGATCTTTTCGTGGATCTGGAGATAATGACCGACGAGGAAAAGAACCTGCTCGAAAGTAAATACGACGCTGAAGATTAATTCGAACTCTTTTGTAGGCACCCGACCCGATGAGTCCTCCCTATCATCTTGATTTGCAGCTGTTTTAGCTGCCCTCCCCCTCCCAACAGATCACATTCAATCGTCATTCGTCAGCAATCGGAACAGTCGATAGCATTAAGTTCCAATGTTATCGGCCGGTCCTCTTCACTTTTTCCGGTAAAACGAATCGGTCCGGGGCTTCGGTAATGGTCATCGCCCGGGGTGGCAGCCAGCCATTTTTCCCGTTGGGCTTGGACAACCCGAAATGCAACCGAATTCACATCCACGATACTCTTTTCAATTACCAGAGCCAACTTACCTTTGCGCTCTTCAAGGTGCATCAGCGGCGCAATCGGAATCCCGATGGGTTCCCACCTGGAAAAGTCCTTATCCAGGTTCTTGATGGCCGCCATCTGACCCGTGGCCCCGTTGGCGATCAGGCTGAACGCGGTGAGGCCCAGATTATAGGTATAGATACAATCGAATCGGGTAGGATCATTTCCTCTGCCGTCATAACCATAAAAATGAAGCTGGTTTTTAAAATTCGGCATTGATTTTTTAAATATTTTTTCAACCGCTGCCGGAATTTTCCCGCCGGCTTTTATCAATCTCTGTTCTTTTAGAGCCTGCTTTAGGGTTTTTAAGGAGATTACAGCGGATTTCACCAGCAGGTGCGCATCGGACCCGTAATTTTTAAACAGCACCGGACCGTAGCGGTCCGGATCGAGTCCGGCGCTTATCATGACTTTCCGAAAATAGTCTTTTTGAATGCCGATTTTGTATCGGCCTTGTTCTTTTAAGATATTCAAATAGTCCTTAACGAGCCCCAGAAGAACTTTTTCGGTTTCAACTTGAGAAAACTGAAAATTGCCGTGGCTGTCTCTTTCCATCAGCAGCCCCTCCTGGAAAAAAGACGGAATATCACTGAAAAGATCATCATCTCGGGTATTCCACAGCCGAAAGGAAGTATCATCACGGGAACGCTGGGCCAGCCGACGTAAATACTCCAGTTTATCTTCAAGACGCAGGAAGGTCGAATGAAAATCCATGTCATGGGTCTTATTGTAGTAAGCAATAATGGTGTTCAGCTTGATAATGAACACCTGGATCTCATTGATAAATTCCAGGACGCCTTCAGGAATGACAATGACGCCGTAATTTTTCCCCACCGCAGCCCGGCGGACAATGGCTTCGCAAATAATCCGGGAAAGATGGCGCAGGGTCATGCCATAAGCATTATAGTCTCTGGTACCATCCACTTGGGCTTTCTCAAGCCGGACGTTATCCGTATAATCAGCAAGATCTTCTCCGATCAGGGTCATGTTGGCATGGGTCTGTAGCGCAACTTCGAGCGCCAGGTGGCTGGCCACTCTTCCCATGACCTTACAAATATGCCAGTATTTAATATCTGAGCTACTGTCCGTACACAGGTTGCCGATGGCATTGGCAAACGCACGCGCCGCCGTGTGAAAGCCGAATGACATGGCGCACAGCACGTTTCCATCGACATCTCTGACCTGAATATCGCCATCAATGGTTTTGGGAACTCCCAGAATCTGGACGCCGTCCGCCATCAATTCCTGGGCCAGAAAGGCGGCATTGGTGTTGGAATCATCTCCGCCGACAACTACCAGTGCATCCAACTGCAGGCGTCGGCAGGTTTCCCGGGACAACGCCATCTTCTCTTTGCTATCGATTTTGGTTCGGCCGGTCTTGATCATGGTGAACCCGCCCAGGTTTCGATACCGGTTTACCAGATCATCGTTAAGCTCAACAGCTTCATTTTCTATGATCCCGTCAGGCCCCACCAAAAATCCGTATATTTTTGAATCCGAATTGGCTTTTTTGGCGGCGTCATACAATCCAGCAATCACGTTATGCCCCCCGGGTGACGGCCCACCCGAAAAAACGATGCCGATATTACGTTTTTTCCCGTATTGCCTAGCGACGTCGTCATCCACCGAATCTTTGCCTTCAATCAGCTGAACCTTGTTCGTGATGATATCGGGCAGCAGTTTTTCGGCTTGCCTGTCCACCTCAAATCGATAGCGGTCGGACTTCTGCAAAATCGTATAAGGATGGGAAAACACCTCACATTGCGAAGGTGAATATGCCCTTCTTTCGAACATCTCGGCGTTGATGTCGTCAGTGGCCTTTTTAACCGTGGGATGGTTTAAAATTTCCTTCAAACTAATGGCGTCATTCACGGGCATATCATCCTCCGTCTTAAATTTGAGAGTTTAAATTGAATATCGAATTATCAAGAGGTAAGCCTGAATTTCACTCCTCAATACTCAATACTAAAAATGCATTTTTAGTTATATTAATACCTGACCACATAACCTAAAGTCAAGATGATTCATATCAGATCTTAATATCCACTGCTGAAAAAATGTAAGAATTGCGATTTATGATAAAAAATAATTTAAACTTTGTGTAATTAGATTTTTACTTCAAGTGAC
>JARFPZ010000616.1 GCA_029288035.1 Desulfosarcina sp. | reverse complement strand
AGCGAACCCAATTCAAATTTTCATCCTTTTTTCTTCTTGACATGTTAAACAATTTCATTAAAGATTACGTGCGGATGGATTGTTTTTTTTGGGTCTTTAATAATGAAAGGAGGTTTACCAATGAAAAAAGTATTGATTATTTTGTCGGCTCTGATCCTGGCGTCCTCGGTGTTTGCCGCGGATTCCGACCTCGCTCAGAAGGCCAAAGCCGAAGGTCAGGTGTCATATTATGCGAACATGACGGCCATTCAGCCGATCATGGACATGTTTAACGAAAAAACCGGCCTCAAGGGTAAGTATACCCGCATTTCCACCTCCAAATTCCTGCCCACGGTGCTGACAGAGTTCCAGGCCGGCAAGCTCATGGCCGATGTATTGCAAGCGCCATTGCCGGTTATGCAAATGCTCAAAGCCAAAGGCGTGCTGGCTCCTTACACATCTCCATCCGCCGCGAATTACCCCACCTGGACCCGAGAAGACGACCAGATCCAGGCTTTTGGCATCGAGTATGTTGGGTTGATCTACAATAAAGAACTCGTCCAACCAGGCGATGTACCCAAACGCTATGAGGATCTGACCGATCCTAAATGGAAAAACAAAATCGTCATGGCCAACCCGGGAGCCCATGCGACGACCATTTCATGGCTGGTCGGGTTGAAGGAAAATGTCTTTAAGTCCGAAGCCGAATGGATGCAGTTTCTCAAGGGACTCGCAGCCAACAGGCCGATGCTCGTCAAATCGTTTGGCCCCACACCGGCGCCGGTTGAGAGCGGCGAAAAACACATCGCGATTTCCATGCCAAAATACATCATCACCAAGGCCCCGGCCCCCCTCGACTGGGCCAGGGTGGAACAGCCCCTGATGGGAACACCTCGCGGCATGGCCATTTCTGCCAGTGCCAAGAACCCGAATGCCGCAAAGCTGTTCATGGACTTCTGGCTGACCAAAGAGGCCATGGCCAAGCTGTCCACGGAGGTAGGTGAATATGTTCTGGCGCCCGACGTGTTCCCACCCATCGACGGCATGGACAAGGCCAAGGTCATCCCCATTCGCACCTTGTCCGACGAAGAAATCAGCAGCTATGGCGACATGTTCAAGAAAATATTCGAACTGCCTTAAACTACAATTCCAGCCTGCCCGATGAATGATGAAGATCGGGCAGGTTGTTTGCGCCGGGCACAATTGGACCTCTAGGCCTTGCTTCAGACCATGCAACCCGGGCGTCTCGTCATTATCAAAATCCCGAATTGCCTATGGAAATCAAGATTAAAAACGTCAGCAAGTATTATTACTCCGGTGGCAAGACCATAAAGGCGCTGGACAACGTGAGCCTGTCTATTCCGGCCAACCAGATTTTCACCCTTCTCGGGCCGAGCGGATGTGGCAAGACGACTCTCCTTCGCTGCATCGTTGGCCTGGAAGCCCCGGACACCGGGGAAATCGAAATCGGCGGTGATGTGGTTTTGTCAACTGAGAAGAAAATCTTCGTTCCCACTGAGAACCGGGGTCTTGGCATGGTCTTTCAAACCTACGCCATCTGGCCGCACATGAACGTCTTTAACAACGTTGCCTATCCGCTCCAGACCCGCAAAGTGCCCAAGGACGCTATCCGCAGTAAAGTCGAAAAGACGCTGCGCTTCGTGCAGCTGGAAGGCTTCGAAAACCGGCCGGCAACCAAGCTTTCCGGCGGGCAGCAGCAGCGCGTCGCCCTGGCCCGAGCTCTGGTAGCGGAACCAAAGGTCATCCTTTTTGACGAGCCACTCTCCAATCTGGATGCGAAACTCAGGGAAGAAACGCGCAAAGATCTGCGTGTTTTTCTGACCGAACTTCAAATCACCGCGATCTATGTGACCCATGACCGGATCGAGGCCCTGTCGCTGTCCGACATCGTTGCCGTGATGAACAATGGTCAGATTGTCGAGACGGGCGAGCCTCGGAATATTTATTTAAATTCCAACCACCGCTTTGTAGCCGACTTTATCGGCCGCACCAACCTGATCGAAGCCACGGTGACCTCCCAGGAGGGATCCGTGACCACTGTGGACTGTGCCATCGGCAGCCTCGCATGCCGCAAACGGGCCGACATGAAACCCGGAGACAAAGCGACCCTCTGCCTACGACCTGAATTCATCCGTCTGAAGCGAGGCGATGCAAGTGAGGCCCAGAATGTCTTCAACGGACAAATCCAGTCCCTGGTTTTCATCGGTGAAGCATTCGAAGGCGAGATCACAATTCATGAATCGCAGCTCTTTATCAAGACTGAGCCGGACTCTGATATCGAGGTGGGCGACAATGCCAACTTCACTGTTGACCCGGACCATTGCCTGCTGGTCACCATGTAGGAGGGAAAAAGAACAATGGTCAAAAAACGATCGGTCTTGACGCCGACCCTGATTGCCGTCGTCGGTTTCCTGACCGTGTGTCCCATTGTCATGCTGGTCTTTGGCAGTTTTTCCACAGGCCTGGGAGCCTTTGGCGAATTCACTCTGGACAAGTATATCCTGGGATACACCGACCCCGAATTAGGCGGGATCATCGTCAATACGATCATCTTTGTACTCGGGTCCGCCATGGTCGCCACCGGCCTGGCGCTTCTACTGGCCTACCTGAATACGCGCACAGACATTCCTTTCAAATTTTTGTTCAGGATCATCTCCATCATCCCGATGATGATCCCGCATATCCTGTTCTCTGTCAGCTGGGTGCTCCTGTTGAACCCGTCCAACGGACTGATCAACCTGTTCCTGCGTCAGATTCCCGGTTTCGAGGATTTGGCTATCAATATTTATTCACTGCCGGGGATGATACTTGTAGAGGGGCTCCTCGATCTACCCATCGCCTATCTCATCCTTGCGCCGGCCATGGCTTCCTTCGATATCGCGCTGGAGGAGTCCTCCAAAGTCTGCGGTGGCACCATACTGCGCACCCTCTTCCGAGTGACCCTACCCGTGCTGAGACCTGCGATCCTGGCCGCCTTTATCCTGTCGCTGGTTCGCAGTCTGGCCTCTTTTGCCGTGCCCTCAGTTATCGGCATGCCCGGAAGAATCTACGTCCTGGCCACACACATCTACCAGTCCATCGCCACCGGATTTGCGGCGGATTTCGGCAAAGCCGCAGCCATCGGCATGAGCGTTCTGGCAACTTCCATCACACTGATCTACATCTACCGCTACCTGACCTCGGAAGGTGAAAAATACGTCACCATCTCCAGCCGTGGGTACCGGCCCACCGTAATCGAACTCAAAGGGGCCAAGTATCCCCTGTTCGGGGTTGTGGGTATCCTGTCCATGATCCTTATTGTCCTGCCGGTACTGGTGCTGTTTTACACCTCGCTGGTGCCCTATTCCATGATCCCCAGCGCCAAGGCTTTCGCCATGATGAACTGGAAGCATTGGATCGAGGTGATCAATGACCCAATCTCTCTGTTGTCTCTGAAAAATAGCGTCTTTCTCGGCGTGGTGGGCGCGACCCTCGGGGTGACCCTGTCCGTATTCGTGGCGTACGCCATCGTCAAGATCCGCTCCCATGCCTCCGGGATTCTTGAGTCGCTCTCCTTTCTGTCCTTCTCCTTCCCGGGAATCGTCATCGGTGTGGGATTCATGTGGTTTTTTGTGCGCACGCCATTGTACGCCACTATCTGGGCCCTTCTCATCGGCTATATCGCCACCTATCTGCCATACGGCGTTCGGCCCCTGACAAGTGCATTCATTCAGGTCCACAGCCATCTGGAAGAATCTTCCCAGGTCTGCGGCGCGGGTGCATTCACGACCATGCGCCGCATCGTCATTCCCCTGCTCATTCCGGGCATCGTCTCCGGATGGATACTCATGGCCACCATGTTCGTTCGGGAACTGACGCTCTCGGTAGTACTCTCGCGACCGGGCACTGAAGTTCTAGCCGTTCAGATTTTCCACTTCGCAGAGGATGGCTTGTGGGGCCAGCTTTCTGCCCTGGGCATCATGATGATAATCATCTCCACGACCCTGGTGATCTTAGCGACCCTTGTGGGGATGAAATTCAAGCCTTTAGAAGAAGGGGCATAAGGGAAGAATCATGCAGGATTGCAAATTATGTATGCCGGAAAGGAATTGGCTGGGTTGATACTAGCAAGATCATAATTGAACAGCCATTTCGCCAGGATTTTGGCGCTTACCAATCCATACTATAAACTTCAAATATTCCTGTTTTCTCCAACGGTAGGAATCACAATCAGTTCTTCTGGATTAACATGTAAAAAAACTTTATCATTTGGTTGATACTGCTCATGGTAGGCCGGAGCTCTGGTAAAAAGGCTTCCTACCTTTGTGTCAATGGAGTATTCCATCACCGGTCCCATGTATGCGCTTTGAGAGATGATTCCCTCAATCGCTATGCCGGATTGATTCTCGGACTTAATATGCATATTCTCGGGCCGTAAAGAAATTTTAATCGGCCCTTCTTGGGCAGGTACGTTCTTACCCATCGGTAACTGAACACGGGTGTCGCCTAAAACAACCCATTTGTTGTTTCCATCCTTTTCCAGGGTGGCATCGATGACATTGGATTCACCGATAAAGTTAGCAACAAAAGCCGTTTTCGGAAGATGATAGAGAGATTTAGGTGGGCCTTGTTGTTCAATTTTGCCCTCATTGATTACGATGACCTCATCCGAAACAGCCAGCGCTTCGGCTTGATCATGGGTAACATAGACAGAAGTTATTCCTGATGATTTCTGTAACCTGCGGATATCATCTCGCATGCTGCGGCGCAGCTTACTGTCAATGTTACTCAGCGGTTCATCAAATAACAGCACTTTGGGTTTTAACACCATTGCACGAGCAACTGCGACCCGTTGCTGCTGGCCACCCGAGAGTTCATCCGGGTGCCGTTTCTGGTAGCCATCAAGGTTGACCAGTTTCAATGCCTGCCGAACCCTTTCGCCCACCTCTGATGGATCTGTTTTTAAAACACGCAGGCCATAGCCCACATTACGTTCCACCGTCATATGCGGAAATAGTGCATAGGATTGGAATACCATGCCCACGTCCCGTCTGGTGGCAGATAGCTCGGTAACATCTTCTCCGCCGAACCAGATTTCCCCCGAGGTTACGGTTTCAAGGCCTGAAATAAGGCGCAGAAGCGTGGTCTTACCACATCCGGAAGGACCAAGCAGCGTCGTCATCGTTCCGGGTGCAAATTCGATGGTAATCTGATCCAAGGCTTTGACGGCACCAAAATGTTTCGAAACATTCTTCAATCTGATCTTTATAGAGTCTGCTTTCTCCATTTTATCCTCATTGCGTTTTAACCTGTTTCTCTACTCTGGAACGGCCGGTAAGGGCTTGAACAAGAAACGTAAAACACAGCATCGTAAATATCAGAACCGACCCGTATGCGACGGCGACACCCGTGTCCCCGCTTTCCACCCGTGACAGAATGTAGGTTGTCGCAACATTGGTGCCGGCGGTCGCCAGAAAAATCACCGCTGAAACCGTTGTCATGGAACGGATGAAGCTGTATGCCATGGAAGAGACAATGGTGGGCCGTAAAATAGGTATGAGAACAGATCGAATGGTTCTCGCGCTTCCGGCACGCTGCAATAATGACGCTTCTTCCAGACTCGGCGATATTTGACTTAAAGCGGACATGCCGCCCCGGATGCCGACCGGCATGGCTCGGATGGCCATCGTAATAATAAGAATGATTGCGGTCCCGGTGAGTTCCAGCGGGGGGGTGTTAAAAGCTAAAATGTAGGCAACACCGATGACCGTTCCCGGGATGGCAAAAATCAAGACCGTGCCGAAATCGATGACGCCGCGCCCCCAGAATTGTTTGCGGGTAATAATGTAAGCGATCAGGACACCCATCATGGTGGTCAAGGGTGCTGCAATAAAGGAATAGCCCAGTGAATTCTTCAATGAAGGCCACCCACCGGATGCAAATCCATGCATCCATAACTCGCGGTGATGGGCCAGCGTCAATGAATAGTCCGCTCCCCATTGTTTAACAAATCCGCCCAAAAAGATACTAAAATATAAAACGCCCACCAGCACCAACCAGCCAAATATGAACACGGTAAACAGCTGCTGCATTCTTTTCGGCAGTGGTGTGACATTGCCGGCAGTTTGAATACCGGTGACGGTGACATAGGATGTTTGTCCAACCCAGCGTTTCTGAATCATAAATACAGCCAGAGAAAGAAACAACAATATCAAGCCTAGAGTCGAGGCCTTTCCAAAATCAAGCTGGGCGCCGGCAATTGAAAAATAAATCTCTGTTGACAAAACGTCATATTCACCGCCTAACACCAGAGGATTGCCAAAGTCTGCGGCAGATGAAATCATTCCAAGTAAAAAGGCATTGGCGATTCCGGGCCTGATCAAAGGAAGGGTCACATGGCGCAGGGTCAGCCACCGTGAGGCACGCATGGTGAGTGACGCTTCTTCCATGGATGGGTTGATGGTGGATATCATGCCGCTGAGCAGCATATAGCTGATTGGTGTCAATGAGAGGGTCTGGGCCAAAAAGATGCCGGCAAAGCCATAAATATGACCCGATCTATCAAAGATGCCTTCCGACCCCGCCGCTGTAAAAATACCTGTCGGTCCGAACAAAAACATGAGGACGTCATTGACCATCCCGGCTCTACCAAAGAGCAGGATCAGCGACATGCCAACGACAAACGGCGGTGTGATAATCGGAAGGATATAAAGAATCCTGATGGCGTAGCGAAGCCTGGTCGTGGCTCTGACAGCGTAAAGCGCAAATATTAAGCCAAACAATGTCGTGGCTGCCCCTACGGAAATAGCAAGAACCAGGGTATTAAAGACGACTCGACTGACGCCAAACGATGCCAGGATTCGGAAGAATTGAAACGGGGCAAAACTACCATCGCGACTGACGAGGACCTGGTTAAAAATTTTTATTACCGGATAAAATATGAATACAAGCACCATGAAAATCACGAAAACCACGGCGCCGGATACAAAGGAATCTCCCCGCTGAAAGCCTATTTTAGCGATGCCGATGGCAAAAATAGCAGCCAACGCTATCACGACGACAGCTGCACTAAAACCCATGGCATCTCCGGTAAGGATGAAGTCAAGAAATATCAAACCGATTCCGGCAGAGGCAAAAAGGGTATAAACCCATCCCAGACGCTTAAGCGGAAGCCACGGCCAGGCAAAAGGGATAAATAAGGCCAGGAAAACAGGTACGGTAAGTGTCAGCGGTCTCGTCTTCCAGGCCAGTGATGCCAGATACTCTTCTATGGTGGCGTCAAACAGGCCGTATTCGAGGGCAAACCACGGGAGAAACCAGTAAGCGCCAAATCCTGCGATGATCCAAATCAGGATGGTCAGCGGTCTGGTCTCTCCCGGAGCTGTTTTCACCGAGGCCTGATGGGTGTTTGAGGTGAACATCGATTAACGGGGCATCGGTTTAATTTCTTTAGCCCAGCGGTCGATCAATTTGGACCGCATCTCCTCAGAACCGTATTCTACGAAATCGTAATCGATCAGATTGACTTGATCGAGGCGGATGGCTTCTTTGGGCACATTCGCATTAATGTTGGTTGGCACCTGAAACATCTTTACTTTCTGGGGAACCTCTTGTCCTTCTTTGGAAAGCATGAAATCAACAAACAATTTGGCATTGTCCATGTTTCTGGCCCCCTTGATGATGCTCAAGCCGCCGATTTCATAGCCGGTGCCTTCTGAGGGAACAACGAGCTCCAGAGGAAATCCATTAACCTTCTGAAGCGCATGATCATGCAGAAAACCGATGCCGATCAAGGTCTCGCCGCGTGCGGCCGCCTTGCCGGGAGCGGATCCCGACTTGGTGTATTGACCGATGTTTTTATGAAGTTTGGCCAGGTATTCAAATGCTTCATCTTCCCCCCACAGCTGAACGATAGTCGCCAGCGTAGTATAGGCGGTTCCCGAGCTTTGAGGGCTGGCCAGTTGAATTAAGCCTTTGTACTCCGGTTTGGTCAGGTCGGCCCAGGATTTGGGCATCGGAAGCTTTTTTTCTTTGAGCAGATCCGTGTTCACGGAGTAGCCAAGGACACCGGCATAGACGCCGGCGGAATGGTGTTTTTTACTGGTTGCCGGATTCCTAAATCTCTCGCCGATCTCTTTTAGCATTGGGGATTCGTAAGGCTCGAGGAGGCCGTTGACACCGGCCTGGGAATGGGGATCAAGAGTCCCTGCATACCAGACATCCCCCTTTGGGTTGTCTTTTTCCGCCAGGATTTTGGCATAGGTCGAGCCGGAACCGGCACGGGTCATCTGCACCTTGACATCGTATTTAGCGGAAAACGCATCCGCAACGGCCTGACAGGCGAAAGCTTCATTGCTGCAGTAGACCACCAGGCGACCTTTGGCCCACACGGGCGCCGAAAACATGAATACAATCAACGCGATAACAAATGTGATAATGTTTCTTTGCATACCTGCACCTCCCTTTTTATGTTGAAATTATTAAAGTGTAAACGGTTCTAAACTGGATCATTATCGCTAAATGCAATCATGTGTCAAGAGTTTGATAGATGCGACAAAAACATCTACGGCGATCAAAACCGTTTTGATTATTTTTTTCGCATAATACAAAGAAAGCATTTTATCCCAACAAAACCTTAATTTTTTAATATAATTAAAGAAAAATCCGAAAAATTATCCTAGCAGCGGATTTAATATAAATTACAGGGCATATTTTGAATAGAAAAAACTGATTTGACGACCCCAACGAGAAGGAAATATCCGCGCTATTTCCGATCATGTTCCCATTCTGTTTGCCGGCTACAATTCTCAGAGCTACAGTAGCGGATGGATCGCATGTTCAGCGAACGGTTTGTGAAAATGTTTCGTTCAATTGGGATTAGGGATATCGGACCGTCCATTGTCTGTGTCCTTTATTTTAGTCTAACTAAATTTTAATTTCTAGCTAATCATTATCTAACCTATCGTCTATAAAAATTGAGCTGCAAATCAACGCGGGGCAGCCTTTTTAATGCCATTTTGACTGAACTGCTTGGTCTGCCGTCTCTTTCGGATTTTGTAGAGCATACCGCCTTGCTCTGCACCTCCTCCCTCAGGGCAATTCTGGTTTGCCACCAGAGTTGCCCTTTTTTTAGTTGTGATCCATACCAGCGCCGCCTTTGGCCTACTCAGCGGCCAGTCTGATCGAAAAAGAAACCTCATTGGAACCTAAAAGGGTTCAAGTATGCCAATTTAAAAAATTTAGATTGTGGGAGCTGCTTCCCGCCGCGATCATGCAATTATCGCTATAGAGCAACTTTTTCGCGGCTGGAAGCCGCTCCCACTATAAATTGATGTAAACAAGGCGAATAACATTAATACATACAAGATTTGGCAATTATTCATCTGATATTTACCTTGCTCACGATAAATTCACACGTTTTCAGCCGCTTGTTTTTTGACGCATACCTGAATATATGGTAATTATCCAAGCAGGCAACATAGGGTTAATGAGCCGCGATCATCCGGCAACGGTAAAACCTTTTCAATTCTGATCCCGCCAGGAAGGCGCAGTGGCTTATTAAGGGAGCTAGAAGGCATTCAGGCATATGTGCTCAAAAGAAAATGGCACCCAAACATTCACTGGTTCGCAAGGATATTCTGATAACTCGGTAGTTTTTGATGGTGAGCATTCTTTGTGGAAAAAATATCTTGAGTTAACTTTTTCCCAACGTCATGAGCCAGAAATTTTGATCAGAGCAAAACCTTTATCTGGACAGGATGCTTTCGAATTTATCGCCTTGAATAAGAATTCTGATACAGAGAAGTTAGTGAGTTTATTAAAGGAAGGCTTCAGACTTTTTTTAGAAAAATTGAAAGAATACAAAATTACGGCAGAAATTATCACGAGAGAGGTATTTTCCAATAGCTCTAATACAGTTGTTCCCGTCCAAATCAGATGCAGTAAGCATCTTCCCACAGATGCCACAAGAGAAATTTTGCTGGATGACCATCTCAGCATAAGAGAAGTGTCGATCGTTCTAAATAGCGATCTCATTCATATGGTAATCAAATCCTACGAAAAAGCATCCAAAGGTAAAAAAGACGAACGGTTAGGCATTCTATGGGGAATTGTAAAACCATTGTTGCACGAACTAGGACACAGCAATTTACCCAGGGATAGATTTTTCGAAGAACTCCATCAGGTATGGTGCGATTGCGTCGCAATGAGAAATATTTTCTTCAAAGATAAAAGACAGAATGGTTATCTCATTCCCAATAGGGCGGGCAAAACGTACATTAAATTTTTTGTTGAAAGAATGCGTCACAGAGAAATGGAGGTATCGAAGGACGATATTTTTAGTCAGCCATTTTTTAAAATGCTCAATCATCTGCACCGCGAAACAGGTGAAGAGATGCTGAACAAGTATGATAAGATGAAATTGCTTAAATTTGATGATCTGGTTGCTTCTGCAAAAGTAGTCATCCGAGGATACCTTGACGACGAATACTTGAGGCTTTCTCTGGCAGAAATTATGTCCGGAATTCCTGAGGCTTACCGTCCGATGGAAATGACTGTAACCAAAAAAGGTCCGGTAACGCCAACGCCTAAAATTGGACGCTATGGCATCGAGGATGAGGAAGATCTTTCCGCATGGAATATGGTAGCAGGCAAATTCAGGAAGATCGGGATAGTAATTGTGTGTCAATTAGGTATGGGACAGTTTGGTCGCGTGTATGAGGCAATAAATCTGACAAATCCGAGATGGCCGGAAAGAGTGGCAGTTAAGGTCGATCGAATTTATAAAAAGAGAAAGGATGAAGTCATACAAGCTGATGATGTCATGTTACAATTATCGCACGATTTGAGTAATTCTCCCCATGTCATACGTATTTATGACGCCGGTTTGTTATCGAAAAAACGCACTTACCACGTTTTGCAGCTGGTGGCTGAAGGAGAAACCCTCGACGAGCTTTTAGGAATTGGTGGGGAGGAGCCCACCAGCCGACCTGCCAGCTTTACCGACGGATCCTCGCTACAACAACTTAGGCAGAAGTTTCTTAAGCCTATCGGTCAGCGGCCAAAGAAAAAAAACCACCGCTTCTCTCGGCCGCTGACACTCAATGAAACCATTGATATTATGGTTAGTGTACTCCTATGGGTGGAGAAAGTTCATAACCTTGGATATGTGATTAATGATGTTAAAACAGGTAACGTCATGATGAATTGCCGTGGCCAAATAAAGGGAATAGATTTAGACTTTTATCAAAAGGCTTCGCCCTTACCGCAAGGGTTCATGCAGGATTTCTTTTTGCTTTCATGGGTGTGTCTGCTTTTATTTATAAATTCCCCCCGCAAAGACCCCTTGCCGTCGGAATTATTAAAAGATGAGGTTGGCAGCGCTTTACAAAACGGGGAAGATTTTTTGCGAGATGTATTATTAGAGAAATGGGAGTTTGCAGATTTATCAAGAAAAGATGCAAACCTATTTCTTGATTGTTTTGTTGATATTATATTTCGCTCACGCTTCAATACCTATGGAACGAAACCCGATTTGTTTAAACAGGATATTAATAGACTAATTTATCTTAAGCGACTTTTCTTCGAACGAGAGATTGTATTGACCACACCGAAAATTTACAGTTAGCCACCTCAATCAGCGGCCACCAGCAGAGCCGGGGGCAGGAGGAAGCCCCTCGGAGGAACCGTGGTGCCATGTTCTGCTGGTGATCGCTGATATTAACTCCCTTCATAAGCTACTGGAATAGCTAAACTTTAGATTAATATGCCGCGATCATCCGGCAACGGAAGAACTTTATCAATTCTCACCAGCAGAACCGGTGGCTTATGAAGGGAGTTATCTGAAGGAGCATAGACCCATATTTTCTATACAAAAAACCACAAAGGATTGGACCAGGCTCTTTTCCCACCGGCATCTTCAATTTCGAGACGTGCATATGGCCAGTCGCAGGAAAGATCGAATTCAGCTCGAAAGATTGGATTTTTGCCGAGGGCATGAACCCACTTACCTGCTCTGCGAGGGCCAATCAAGCGCACATAGGTTACCGCTGACGTTTCCACGCTGACCGAATTTTCGCCAAATTCGATTGTTTTAAATTCCGGGCCTTGGGTTGAGTAAAAATTACCCCGTCGTATGTTTTCCAGAATTTCCTGCTGGGTGCAGTCTGCGGCATTTACCATGATCCAACCGCCTTTCCAGTAAGGCTGCTCAGGTATGAAGTGACTGTCATCGGTAGCAAAGCCGAGAAAGTCCGGGTTATGGTTCAGCATGCCGTCCCAGTGGAAAAGGGCATACCCGCTGCCGTTTTCACATTGGGAAGAATGATTGTAGATTTCCAGGCCATGGAATTTGTGCCGTATCCCTTCTTGGAGCGAATTCCCCGTCCAATACGGGTGTGCCCAAATCAATATTGCTCCCTGGGAATAGGCAGTGCGTAAGGTCTTTAAAAAATTCCCATTGAACAGCGGCGGTTTCAAGGAAGCGCCAACGGCAAGCACATGGTAATAGCTTCCCAAGTGGTCATAGCCGTCCAACTCGACCCCATTGAGGACTAAGAGCGGCCATCCTCTCCGGTTGCCATTGAGCTTTGGAAGGCACCAATGATCGGTGACGGAAATAAAGTCAAATTTTTCTTCTGAATATTTTTTGATTAACTCATCAAGGGTAAGATGACCGTCAGAGCTGACGGTGTGCAGGTGTATACTGCCTTTATACCACTGTCCCGATGTCTCATATCGATATCGAGTTCTCTTCAACCGCATTGGATTGACCGCAATTTGCCTTGAATTCATGAGTGTCTCCTTGGTTTATTCGGGGCTTTGATTGTTCTACCTTTTCGTTTTTCAACTTCCCCGTAAAGACAGTACTGACCAGTATTTTAAAAGGCAATTGTTAGATACGATTGAGGATTCAGTTAGAAATTGAGGAATCAACTTGCAATTTCCAATTCTGCGATTTGTGTGTTTTCTTTCCTATCTTTCAGGGGACATTCGAGACAATGCAAATCAAGGTCTTGAAATGCAGCATCGGTCAAACAATCATCGTATTCGGGACAAAGAAAGTTGCGATGGACCTGCGGGTTATCACGCATTTTTTCAAGATCGATAAACGTTGGATTTTTTGTCATGCGACCCCCATTGGTTTGAGTTGATGTAGGTTGTACTTATTGCATGTTGTATATGCAATACTAATTTATAACTATATATAGTGGTTTTTTGTTCAATTAACGTTAAATTTCAATTAGAATTTCGTCTTTTATGGTCATCATTGTATTGTCGCAAGAAAATCTATATTTACCGACAGGCGGAGATTGAAAAGCTACTTTGTTTTTAATTTCTGAAACTAACTAAATAATAATCTCCAGCTAATCATATTCTAACGTATTTTTTTTATCAGTTAGACCACATCGCAAATCGAGGCGATTTAGCCATTTTGACTGAACCGCGCGGTTTGCCTTGTGCTTCGGATATTGCAGAGCATACCGCCTTGCTCTGCACCTCCTCCAACTGGGCAATTCTGGCTCGCCACCGGAGTTGCCCTTTTTTAAGCGTGGTTTTTAATCTCTCCTGAGTTTAACTCCCCGTAACTGCTGCATTAAAACTGAGTCAAATCATAAAAACATGATACTCCACGGCTTGCCGCGGAGAGATTTCATTTCATGGGAGGGATTCGCTTGATATTGGCCAAATGAAAAAAATTCAGAACGATTCGTCCGAGATCAAGTATGGTTGGCGCGACCACAAACAATTGTGTTGCATCAGACGTTACGACATGAGAGTAGTTCTGGATTTGGATTGATTCTTAGACTTTCCATCAAACATGGTTCAATTTTTGCGGACGAAAACTCCTTTATGTTAAAGGTCGTTTGATCATTTTCACGCCATTTGTTCCACTGAGTCAGATCCCCTTTTTCCGAACACCGAATGAGGAATTCATATTGGCTTTGATCGAATTGCTCTTTCTTTCTATCATGATTCATTTGCTTTTCTTTCTTGAAAATAAGTGTGTAATTTGGCCGCAGTCTCAATCGAGCTTTTGCTCTGCAAAAAATTGGAAATTTTCTTTTTTAGGGATGATGTATCGGGGTCTAAAAGCCGACTGCTCAATTATCTTTTGGTAGCTAGAATGAGTTAGAGGACCGTTAGAGAAAGGTAAGAAATAGTTTAGAGCTAAATAAAAGCCATATCGCGACGACGCACAAGGACGAACCCGCTTGGTGAAAAGAATTATTCGAGTTGCCTTAAATCAAGGGAAAGGAGCTATATTTTGCAGACGCATCTAAGATTCCGGATGACGCGGTTTTTCCAGAAGAATATATAACAGATTATCCATAAAGAAAGGATCATTGGTAATGTCTCTGATCATTGGGATCTCCTTTGTTTTTACACCCCTTCGGACGGATCAACCGTATCGGTCTGCAGCGGGTGCATGTATACGTCTCGCTGTGGAAAGGGGATACTGATGTTCTTTTTTTTGAATTCTTTGAATATGGCACTGTTTAATTCATGGATCACACGTCCTCGGTCGGCTGGCGTTTTGGCCCAGCAAAGAAGCTCAAATTCAAGGCTTGAGTCCCCAAACGCGCGGAAGCGCACCCGGGCTTCAGGGTCGTGGGAGATACTTTGATTTGAATCCGCCACCTTGAGCAAAGCGCTTTCCACTTGTTCTAAATTAGAGTGATAGGCCACGCCCACTTTTATTCGAACCCGGTAGCGGGGTTCCGGCGCGCTTTCGTTAATGATTTTGGTATTGGCCACAATGGAATTTGGTATGGATATCTGTTCGTCGTCACGGGTGCGAATCAATGTGCTGCGCACGCCGATATCGACAACCTCGCCGCGCTCGCCGGATTCTAAAATGATATAGTCCCCGGTGGTAAAAGGTTTGTCTAAGAAAATGTTAATACCGCCAAAAAAATTGGCCAGGGTGTCTCTGGCGGCCAGCGCCACCGCCAAGCCCACAATTCCGGCTGAGGCCAGAAGGGGCGATATCTCTATTTTCCAGACCAACAAAAGCAAGGCCACCGCAGCCAGCAGCACCAGGACACGGCCGACATTTTCAAACATATGGATAATTTGCTGACCCTGTCTGCGCTTTACCCACCATTGATGACAGATGCTTTTCATCAGCCGGCCGAGGCCAATCGCCCCCACGAGTATCAGCAGCGTTTTTAGGATAGCGATTAAAATGAAACTGGATCGCTGATCGAGATTCAGCCACAGGACTGACATGAGGGCACCAATTAACAGTATCATGATCCAGGCCGGTCGGTGAATGCTGCCAATAAAGGTATTATCAATTTCGACTTTGGATTTTTTGCTAATATAGTTGACGATCCGGTGAACAAAGAAGTCAACAAGTATGGCTAGGATCGCAAACAAGGCCATGATGGCCAAGGCGCCTAAGATGCGCTGTTCCATCATAATGCCGGTGACCCTGGAAAAATAATCGAAGAATTGTTCGATGATGCGTGTCATCAATTCGTTCTCAGGTATTGATTTGAGTGTTAGACCAATTATTGCTGTACCGATGGCGGCTTTGACACAGCGCATCAGTTATCCGAGAGCTGCTAGTGTTAACATCATTCCGCTTTATGATCACAAAAGTTGTTTTTTAACCGTCCTTGATGTATCCCCAAGACCAAACGCTAATCTATCCTTACAATCATGATGGTCACATCATCATGTTTCAATGAACCACCAGTGAATCGGCGGACTTCATCGACCACGATATGCTTTAATTTAGAGGTCGAGGCCTTTGGATATTGATTTAGCAAATCTATTAAACGACTTTTGGTAAAAAACCCTTTTTGGTCATGGTGCGCTTCGGTGAGGCCATCCGAGTACAACATGAGACAATCACCGCTGTTTACGCGCATGGCACTTTGGGTATAATCTGTCTTGGGCAGGACGCCTAATACAGGGTCATTTACACCTTTGGATAGTTTTAATTCAAGCCAGCTGGATTCATTCTTAGGCTTGATCAGAGCAGGTGGGTGGCCGGCATTAGCAAAGTAAAGATTTCCATCAAGTTTGTAAAATCCAGCCACCACCATGGTTGTCATGGCATCAAGTCCGATTTTCAAAGCGGTTTGATTTAATTCAGCGAGTAACTTATCCCCCCCGCCGTCATTCATATGCAATTTAATAGCCTGGTATATGATTTGGCTGATTTGGCTGACATCTTGACCATGGCCGACAACATCGGCCAGAACCATTCTTGTGAGCGCATTGCTATCACATAAGCTCAGATAATAAATATCACCACCCTTGCCGCCATCACTGGCGACCGAATATAGCGATGCCGTAAGGCCTGCACTGACAATATCGTCATCACAGTTATTTATGCCTCCCCAAATTTCGCCACAGCTCAAATAATGCATTTCGTTAATCCCATCCAAGGAAGGATTTTAAGACCATTTGCTATTTCAGCACACCCGGCCAATTTGCATCGGCTTTTTTGATGTTCCCCGGAATGTCCTTTTCCCACTTTCCCTTTACCTCAACATCATAGTTAAGATAGAGCTTGTCCTCAACAATACTCCAGGCGTTTTCGGGATCAACACTCGCCGTGTACCCTTGAGCGACGGCCCAGGCACAATAACCGCCGTAGCGGGGTGCATAATTTTCAGGATCAGCCTCGAAAAGATCCCGGTGCTCGGCGCTGGCAAACCGCCATTTGGCATCCTTCCATGTAAGTTCATATTCACCGGAGCCTTTAACCGGTTTGCCATCCTTGTGATAGGCCACGGGATCATAGCCTTTTATGGCGATTCCCCGACAGTTTTTATAAACTTCACTATTTGCTTCCGCATGTAAGGTAAACGCCATGCTGAAAAGAATAGCCATGGCAATAGCCAACGGAATTGTAAGTAGCTTGAAATTCATCACTTTTCTCCTAACCCGGACAAGCCGGAAAAGATTGCCACAAAGGCACCAAGACACAAAGCAAAACCCCTAGCCAAATTTCATCTCGATGTCTTGGCTTTTTGGTGGCGAATAATTTTTTCACAAAATATAAAAATTTCACTTTCAAACAATACCGCTTCAGCGTTTGAAGGCCATCAGACGGTTGAATATAACCTTGACCGTCGGTGTCAGACGCGACCGGTTGTAGGCATCGCCGCATTGACGAATGGCCTCAGCCGCCGTCGGATAGGGGTGAATGACATTGGCCAGTTTGCCAAGCCCCATCTCGGCCTGCATTGCCACGGTGATTTCGCTGATCATATCGCCGGCATGACCGCCGACAATGGTCGCCCCCAGGATTTGGTCCGTGCCTTTTTTGACGTGAATTTTCACAAAACCCTCGGTCTCCCCGTCGACAATGCCGCGGTCGACATCGTCAAATTCCCGGGTGAAGGTCCAGAATTCAATATTTTGCTCCTC